>JBAZQB010000001.1:300000-600000 GCA_041645435.1 Methanoregula sp. | reverse complement strand
GGGAAAAAACCAAAACCCGAACTTAAACTCAGTCGGGTTTTCAACGCAAAACGGGGCGTCTTTGTTACACTCACAGAAAATGGCGAACTGCGCGGCTGTATCGGTCTACCGTACCCGGTGATGCCTCTTGGTGATGCTATTGAACATGCTGCCAAAGCCGCAGCACTTGAAGATCCCCGGTTCCCGCCGGTAATTAAAGACGAGCTTGCAATTATCGATTTGGAAGTTACCATTCTCACCGTACCGTTACCGCTTCTCTGTGAACCGGCAGAACGCCCGGCAAATATCAAAGTGGGAAAACACGGACTGATTGTGAAAGGGATGGGTTCGAGTGGTCTCCTGCTCCCCCAGGTGGCCACCGAGTATGGCTGGGATACCATTACGTTCCTTGACCATACCTGTGCCAAAGCCGGGTTGTCGGGCAAATGCTGGACTTCCAAGAACGTTGAAGTGATGACTTTTGAAGGCCAGATCTTTTCCGAAAAGAAGGGAACCGTTTAACCTCCAGAGCGCACATATAAAGGCACATCAGGATGCCTTATGGGAATTTCATTCGAGAGCTTGTACAGCGATATCGCCGGCCGTTGCGGGAAACTTACCGTAGGCAAAAAGATAGTAAAGACTCCCGCGCTGCTCCCGGTCATCAACCCCCACCTTCAGCTTGTCACCCCAAAAGAACTCCGGAAGATGGGCGTAGAGGCGATTATAACAAACGCTTACATTTTTTCCCAGAGCAAACAATATCGGGAACGCGCCCTATCAGAAGGTCTGCACAAGGTCCTTGATTATGACGGGGTGATCATGACCGACTCCGGTTCATTCCAGTTATCCGTCTATGGTGAAGTCTCGATCACCAATACCGAGACCCTCTCGTTCCAGCGCGACATAAAAAGTGATATCTGGGTACCGCTCGATATCCCCACTTCCCCCGCATCTGACCGGCAGACTGCCGAAGGTGAACTTGCGATCACCATGCAGCGCCTTGCCGAGGCCAAACAGGTCTTTGGCAGCGATGCCCCGATTGCCGGGCCGGTACAGGGCGGCATCTTTGAAGACCTGAGGGAACGGGCAGGAAAGGCAGTTACCGATCTCGGTTTTACGTTCTGCCCGATAGGGGCCGTAGTCCCTATCATGGAGCAGTACCGATACCGGGATCTCGTCAGTGTTGTTATAGCAGCAAAACGTACGATCTCTCCGTCTGCCTGCGTCCATCTTTTTGGAGCCGGTCACCCGGCCATGTTCGCGCTCGCAACTGCGATGGGTTGCGATCTCTTTGACTCGGCAGCTTATGCCCTCTATGCCAAGGAAGGCCGGTACATGACCGTCCATGGCAGTTACAAGATCGATGAACTCGCCGATCTCCCCTGCGCCTGCAATGTCTGTCGCACTCACACGGTTGAAGAACTTCGCACATCTCCCCAGCGCGACCGCCTGCTCGCGCTCCACAACCTGCATGTGACTCTTGCCGAGATCGCCCGCATCCGCCAGGCTATCACGGACGGTTCTCTCTGGGAACTGGTTGATGAGCGCTGCCGGGGTCACCCGCAGCTGCTTGCCGGTTATCGGGCCCTTCTCCTCCGCAATGCCGAACTTGAAAAGACCGACCGGACCTCCAAGCGCTGCTTCTTCTACCGGGGCGACGAGAGCTGTGCCCGGACTGAAGTGCTGCGCTACCAGCAGCAGCTTGCACGGCTCCGGCTCGGCCGGGAAGTGCTGGTAGCATTCGATGGCGGTGCACGTGAAGAGTTTGAAGATACCCTTCTCTTCAAACCCCCGTTCGGCCCCTACCAGAAGGAACTCAAAGAGACCTTTCCCATAGGCCAGAGCGAGATTCCCGAATGGGACGAAGCGATGGTGCGGCAGGGATGCCGGGGAATACGGGCGCTCGTAGAGAGCCACCCGGATACCCATGTTGTTGTATCCTGCAGCCCACGGTGGGAAACTATTCTGCGACAGGAAGTGACTGGTTGCGAGGTGCGCATTGAGCCAGTTTAATATCCGGAAGCGGGACGGTCTTGGCCGGACCGGCTTATTCAGGCACGAGGGGACAGAACTGCGACTTCCGGCTGCTACGGATACAATTACGTTATTCCCCGCGCTTGGCAACCTGCACAACGCCAATATGCCGGTCTGTGCTCCGGCAGCAGTTGCACGGCAATTTCCTCCGGCATCGGGTGTAATACCAGTCACCATTCATCCCCAGCTGGACAACACCGCCATCAGCGGGGACTGCGTAATGGTGGCCAACTGGCATACCACATTTGCAAATCCCCGGAATTATGTGGACTGGTTAGTCACGCTCAAGAAAAAGACACCAGCCGATACCGCATGGTACGCACCTGCTGCTGCCATCCCCTCAACGGCTGCCATTCTCTGCTACTCCGGGTTTGATCTCTTCGATTTCATCGGCGTTGATCTGAAATCTGCGCAAGGCATTTTCTGCACTGCTGACGGCGAGTTTGCCGCTGATGCAATGAACAGCGGCATCTGCACCTGTACCGGTTGTGCAGTAAAAGATCTTAAAGAACACAACCGGAATGCACTCCGGCAGGAGCTTGCCTTGATTGGGCGTTTCATCGAACTGGGACAATTACGGGATCTTATTGAGTCCCGCTGCCGTATGAACGCAAGCCAGGTAGCAATCATGCGCCATCTTGACAACCAGTACCCGTTCATGGATGCTGCCCAACCGGTTGCCCGTAGTGGCGTGATGCGGGCGAATTCCGGCGATTCCATGCAGCGGGTGGAAGTCCGCAGGTTTGCAGAACGCGTGCTGACCCGGTATCTCCCGCCCAAGACCGATGTTGCCGTTCTGTTACCCTGCTCTGCCCGGAAACCCTATTCGCTCTCCCAAAGCCACAAGCGCTTCCAGCTTGCCATTGGCGCCCGGGCTCACGAACTGATCGTTACCTCCCCGCTCGGTCTGGTGCCCCGTGAACTCGAAACGGTTTACCCGGCAGGTCATTATGATGTTCCCGTCACAGGTTACTGGGATGCAGAAGAATGTGCATTCATCAGCAGCATCCTCACCCGGTATTTCAAACGACACCCGTACCGCCGCATTATCGCTCACCTTGAAGACGGGGCACTCAAAGTTGCCCGGCAGGCAGCCGAGGCAGCGGGAATCATGCTCGAATGTACCTGCGAGGAGCATCCGACCAGCGATACCGCACTTAATGCACTGGACAGTGCGCTTGCCGGGGAACGCCGGATCAAGGATGACCGGCTGCACGGCATGGCGTCGTACCAGTTCAATATCGATCTCGATACCAAGGGGACTACGCTCCGGGGACACTTCCCGGAAGTCTTTTACAGCCGGAATAATCTCCAGCTTTTCTCCATCGACACCGGAACCGGCATGCTCCGCCCGACTGTTGATGGATGGAACTTGATCCCTGACGGCTACCGGGTGTATATCGACGACTTCATTCCCGAAGGTGATGTGCTGACACCGGGAGTAATGCGGGCAGATCCGAATATCCGTGATGGCGATGAAGTGCTGGTTGTAGGTGCGCGTGCCCTTGCAACGGGACGGGCAGCCATGCCGGCGGATGAGATGCTCCGCTCGAAACGCGGGGTTGCAGTCCGGGTGCGTAAGATTAAGCGATTGTAAAGAAAATTTCTAATCAGGAATTCCTGATTTATCCGGATTATTTATACTAAGGAGTGAAAGGGTTGTATTCTGTTGAAAAATCTGAGCAGCTTGCCGATAAAGTGTACCAGATGTGGATTAAGGCACCGCATGTCGCCCACCACGCACAGGCCGGACAGTTTGTGATCTTCCGGATTGATGAGAAAGGTGAGCGTATCCCTCTCACCATTTCTGCTGTCGATGGAGATTCATTCCGGGTCATTTTTATGACAATCGGAAAGACCACCACCCACCTTGCCGCTCTCCGGGCCGGCGATCATATACTGGATGTGGCAGGTCCTCTTGGCAAACCCAGCGATCTCTCCCGTTTTGGCACGTGCGTGCTCGTTGGCGGGGGCGTTGGAACTGCAAGTCTCCCTATTATCGCCCGTGCCCTGAGAAACGCGGGTAACCGGGTCATAGGAATTGTCGGTGCCCGTAATGCAGGTCTCCTAATTCTGGAAGACGAGATGAGCAAAGCCTGCGATGAACTCCTTATCTCCACCGATGACGGCACAAAAGGCTTTCACGGGTTTGCCGCTGACCTGCTCAAGCAGGTAATGGCCCGGGAAAAGGTCGATGCGGTCTGGATCATCGGTCCTGCCATGATGATGAAAGTGACCTGCGAAGTAACCCGTCCCGCAGGAATAAAAACATTTGTCAGTCTCAACCCGGTCATGGTTGACGGGACGGGCATGTGTGGTTCCTGCCGGGTGATTGTTGGTGGCGAGACAAAATTTGCCTGCGTTGACGGCCCGGAGTTTGATGCCCACAAGGTAGATTTCAATATGCTGATGGGACGGCTCCGCACGTACCAGCCCGAAGAGAAAGAGTCGCTTGAGCGCTACAATGCGCATATTTGTTCCTGCAAAGGCGGTGATCAGCATGCATGACCGACTTGTTGGTGAACGCATCCATGATTTCTCCGAAGTCGATGCCGGAATGACTCCTGAAGAAGCGATGATCGAAGCTGAACGCTGCCTCCAGTGCAAAAAACCCCTCTGCGTGAAAGGCTGCCCGGTCACTATCGATATTCCCGCGTTCATCCGCGAAGTTGCATCCGGCAATTTCAAAAAGGCGGCCGCGATCATCAAGGAACAGAATATGCTCCCGGCCATCTGCGGCCGGGTCTGCCCGCAGGAAGTCCAGTGCGAAGGGCAGTGCATTCTCGGGATCAAGGAAAAACCCGTCTCGATTGGTGAACTGGAACGGTTCGTGGCTGATACTGAACGGGCACACGGCATGGCACTCCCTCAGAAAAAGGCATCCACCGGGCGAAGGATCGCCGTTGTCGGCGCAGGCCCGGCCGGGCTGACTGCAGCTGCTGAGCTGGCACGCATGGGCTACCGGGTCACCTTGTTTGAGTCGCTTCATGCTGCCGGCGGGGTACTCATGTATGGTATCCCGTCATTCCGGCTGCCCAAAGAGATTGTAAAGGCAGAGATTGATGCGGTCCTCTCCCTTGGCGTTGAACTGAAACTCAATCATCTTGTCGGCCGCAGTGTCACGGTAAAAGAACTGCTCAGTTACGATGCAGTATTTTTAGGCACCGGTGCCGGTCTTCCCTATTTTATGGGACTGCCCGGAGAAAACCTGCCGGGGGTGTACTCGGCAAACGAGTTCTTAACCCGGGTAAACCTGATGCATGCAGATAAGTTCCCGGTCTTTGATACCCCGATTAAGAGGGGAAGCCGCGTTGTCGTTGTCGGTGGCGGGAACGTGGCCATGGACGCAGCCCGGGTCGCACGGAGGCTTGGGGGCAAAGTCATGCTCGTGTACCGGCGGCGCGAAGAAGACCTCCCTGCCCGCGAGGCCGAGACCCGGCGGGCAAAGGAAGAAGGTATTGAATTTGTCATGTGTTCACACCCCATAAAGATACTTGGCGACCAGGCCATAACCGGTGTCGAATGCGTGCGGATGGAGATGTGTGCGCTGGACAAGTCCGGCAGGCCGGAACCGGTTCCAATCGAGGGCAGCCATTTCACGATCGATGCCGATGTCTTCATTGCAGCAATAGGGCAGGGCCCCAACCCGCTCCTGATCAGCGAGATTCCGGATCTCAAACGCGGCAAACGCGGCAATGTAGAAGTCGACAATGAATTCCACACGTCAATGCGCAAGGTCTTTGCCGGTGGCGATGTGGCTACCGGCGCCGCAACCGTTATTCTCGCTATGGGTGCGGCAAAGAGTGCTGCACACGCGATCGATAAGATGTTGCGGGAAGAATAAGCAGTCTCTTTTTTTTACGTTAATTTTTACCGGTTTCTGGGGTCATTTTTTTAATGACCAATACAAAAAAGTATCAAACCTTCGCAACTAATGCTGATCATATGCCGTTCTGTACATCCTGCGGTGCAGAGATTGCCGCAGATAAAAAGTTCTGTGGGCAGTGCGGAGCTCCCGTTGAATCCATCCCTGCACCGGCAGCTCTTGTCACACGGGTCATACCTGTTGAGCAACAAGCTCCCGCAATCCCGTCTCCGGTCTTTTCGCCACCTCTTAAAAAACCCCAGACTCCGAAAAATATGGTTATCATCGGAGGAGTTATTGCCATCATTGTGATTATAGCCGCAATCTATTTCGTGGGACTGCCGATGCTGAAAAACGGCGCCCAGAAACCGGTTGATGGATTGGTACCAACACCTGCAATTACACCCCCCCCTGTCCCGTCTGCACGACCCACAATTAAGGAAACAACACCCGTTCCTGATACAACCGGCATTCCGGTTCAGGTGCGGGATGACCGACTGGAGGAGGATTACGAGCCGGTATATGCCCTTAACCAGAAGTTTTCGTTTGGGCAGAAAGTAAATTTTCCCTATGATCTTACGCGTCCCCCCCTGTATATCAAGTTCAATCTTACTCCGACAATGATTGTCAAACACCGGTTAGTCTCCATCGGGACGAGCAATGAACACTATGAAAATACTACCGAGGCAAGTCCCTATGCATGGTTTGAGGTAAAGGTGCTTGATGCAGGATCCGGAGCAGTTATCGACCAGCAGGGATATGGGAATGATTACCCTGATATCACAAAACATAGTTTCATGGTAAGGCAGAAAGGAAATTACCTGATCGTGATGTCAGGAAATGAGGTTAATGCGGATATCCAGATGCTGGTAGGAACACAATAAGAAACCTTTTTTTAATCATTGCAGATTTTTTCTGAATATTTGATGTCACGCCCCAATATTTTAATTCATTTACTGTCTTAAGTGTACAATCAAAAAAGGAGTGTAAACATATGAATTTTGGAAGTCTTGGTGGTATGGGCGGAGCGGTTGGCAGTTATCTTGCAACTCCCGAAGGACAGGAAGCAGCAAAGAAATACCTGGCAACCCCCGATGGGATTGCCATGCTCAAAGGATTCGTTGGATCCCCCGAAGGACAGAAAACAATGATCAGCATCCTTCCGGTCGTTCTCGACGGGCTCAATCTCCCGCCGGCAGTTAAAGAAGCCGTCAAAAACGCAATGGGTCCAACTGCGTAACCATTCTGTTTTTTTGAGGGATCCCACAATACCCTGTTTTTCAGGCAGGGGAGGGATTTCCGAGAATCTCAAAGAAAATTTTTTTCCCAAACACTTTTTCAAAGGCCTTCTTCTCGCTCTCGATCCCCCATATCTCGAGCTGGCAGTCACCTCTTGCAACAATCTCGACACGGACAGTATCATTGCCGTCGGCAATGAAACGGACATGCCGGATCAGGGCTGCATGACTCCGGTCAAGACTCTCACCGAGCCGGATGAATGTTGAAAGTACCCGCAGGGCTTCTCTGTCGTGCATATCAAGCTCAGGAATCTCGAGATCCTTTTTCCGCGGGCTTTTTTTCCGGTGGAACCGGGCTAGATTGGCCATGAATGTTACTTCTTTTAAGTCAAAGCCCAGTAATTCGGAATTTTTTATCATGTAATACGAATGTGCCTCGTGATTGGTATACGAGATAAACGAGCCGATGTCATGAAGAAACGTTGCATATTCCAGAAGCTCGCGTTCCGCATCGCCATAGGTATGAAGCCCCTGCTCCTTTGCGCTATCGAACATGGCAAGGACCAGTGCCGTGACCGTCCGTGCATGGGACTCATTGATGCCGCAGGACCTGCCCAGCTGGAGGATGCTGCGCTGGCGGAGTGACAACTCGCCTAAGAGGGGAAACTCGTCCATCCGTGAGAGATAATCAACCAAAAGCCCGTCCTGCAAACCCCTGCCCGTCACCATTATCGACTTGAGGGACAGTTCCTGCATGAACGTGTCAAGGATGGCAGCACCCGGCACGATGATATCTGCCCGTTCAGGATTGATCCCGGGAATTTTCCTGCGCTGTTCGAGAGGCAGGGAGCAGATCATGCCTATGACTTTTTTTAATTCGTGATGCGTGATCATTCCTTCATGACCCGGGTCCGGGTGCAGGTTTTTAAAGGCAATCTCGGCTAGATTTACTGCAGTCCCTGAACTTGCAACAGCACAGACCGGGTCCAGTCTATGGATCTTCTTTATGGACCGGATGATGACGTTTTTTATGTGCTGCTGGATCTTTTTATAGCGTTCCGGGGTAACCGGGCCGGTATCTGTCGGGGATATATACTGGTTTGCAAGCCGTATCGCTCCCAGATTAAAGCTGTCGAGATACTGGTAATTGCGCTCATCACCCACCGCGATTTCTGTGCTTCCGCCGCCGATATCGATAAAGAACGTTGATTTTCCTTCGAGGTGCATGCCACTTGCAACACCCAAGTAGATCAACCGGGCTTCTTCCTGGCCGGAGATAACCCGGATATCTATCGTCACTTCCTGTCGCAGCCGGTGCAGGATCTCCTGCTGGTTGGAAGCCTCCCGCATCGCTGATGTGGCAACAGCAACGAATTCTTCAGCATTGAACGTGCGGGCAAGATCGGTAAATTTTTTGCAGACCATAACCGCCCGTTCAACAGCTTCAGGAAGAATCTCGTCATCATCAAATTCCCCTTCGCCCAGGCGCACCTGCTGTTTCTGCCGGGTCAGGATAGTGTACGAGTGATTCGGGTTGAGCCGGACAACCAAAAGGCGGATGGAATTGGTCCCGATATCGACAAATGCAACAACGCGGCCGTTGATGCCCGGGGTTTTTGTTTTCACCGGATCACCAGGATCCTGCCAAATACCCGGTTGAACAAATCTCCTTTTGATCGTGCACGCTCTTTTTCAACCGATATATCAGCAGAACCGATGACATCGCAGAATATCGTGGTATCGATAACACAGTGAATCTCCTGAACGGTTCCGAGGTGCAGGTAATCGAGGCCATCAGCAATGCGGAGGAGGCTCGAAAGCAGGAGAATTTTCTTCTGGTCTTTTGGAGACAGGAGTGTAAAGAAACTGTGCGATTCCACGGTTACCTGACCCCGGTGAGCTAAAGCAGTCAGGGCAACAATCCCCCGTTCGGCAAGGTCGAGGGGCAGGCGCTCGTCGGCAAAGATCATGGCTGCGCTGCGTTTGTTATGGTTCTTCTGCCCGTATTTCCAACCGATATCATGCAGTATGCCTGCACATTCGAGTAAGAACCGGTCCCGTTTATCGAGATTGTGGAGAGGCAAAAGACTGTCAAACAGCAGAAGAGCAAGTTTTGTCACCAGCTGGCAGTGTTTCTGTCCTTCAGGATATTCGCCCGATATCATCGCGACAATTTCCCGTAGTTCCGGTTCCGGAACCTGTTCATGAGATCTGAAGCTTGTTTTCCTTCCGGTGTCAAGGGCGGTACGGAGTGCTTCCCATATATGAGTCCGTTTCAGCGAGGCCCAGTAACGTACGAAATGCCGGTACAGCGCCATACGCTCCTTCTCCCGCTCAGCTAAAAAGAGTTTCAGGCTTGATAAGGTGAACGTATCCGGGCGTTTCTCTTCATTTTCAGACCGGAGGAGAGAGCGTTCATGGAGGAGCAGGCGTGTAATGGTGTCAATCCAGACATCACAGTCATGGAGATTGCCCAATGCTTCCTGCACGGCCTTGACCCGTGAGAGCGGTTTTTTTAAGTTGAGCCGGTAGACCGGGGCATAGACTTCCATCGTGTACCGGAGTTTTTTTGCCGCAATCCGGGTGGCATGGTGTTCGGCAACCGCCTCCGGGTGGGAAACCCAGGGCTCGAATGAGAGAAGGTTACATAATCTTCGTTCAATCCGGATGGCTGCAATGGGAGCAATGCCATACGCAAAGGCCCGTTTCATTCCCCTTCTTACGCGGGGGTCCTCAATTAAGGCAGTTCGCATATCCTCAATGACATGGCTTTTTTCCAGGTTATCAAGTGCCTTGAGCACTTCCTTTTGTAACGTACCCCGGCGTTTCTGGAGATCGGTCAGCAGGTACCTCACAGCAGGACCGGTGGGAAATTCTGTCGCACCCTCATGCTTATGGGCTTTCCAGGTTTTCTCAGCCCGCTTCTGGTATTTTGTCAGGTACGCAATCTGGACATCACAATCCCGTGCCTCTCCCAATGCCCGGGTGATCTCCTTGATCTCTTCTATCCATTTAACGTACGGTTTTTTCAAGAAGCAGGAACGGAACAGGGGAAGCGCAGCCCGGAGACGGCGGGATGCCACCCGCATCCGGTGGATATATTCGATATCTTCTGCCGCCTTTACTCCCGGAATCTCTTTTGCAAATGCTTCTAAGAGGGGGAGTAATCCTTTTTTGCCGAAGATACAGGCCGCGGTAACGGGTTCCGTCTGCTTCTTTACGCTGTTGACGGACAGATTAGAGAATGCCATCATACCAGCAACCACTGTGTTCCACGAACCATGCCTGGGCATTGAGGGGTTCTGCCCCATCCGGAATGGTGCGACGTTCATAGGTTCCGTCACTCTGCAGCAATCTCAGTTTGATGTTATCGTTGAGCTGCACCGGAAGGATCTTCTCAATAATGGCATCCCGGATAGCAGGATTCTGGACCGGGTAGAGCACTTCCACACGCCGGTCGAGATTACGGGGCATAAGATCTGCACTTCCCAGGAATACTTCCGCGTTCCCGCCATTGCGGAAATAGTATATCCGGGCATGTTCCAGGAACCTGCCAACGATCGACGTTACTTCAATATTTTCACTGACACCCGGGATTTTTGTACGAAGGCAGCAGATACCCCGTACCTGGAGATCGATTTTCACGCCAGCTTGTGAAGCGCGGTAGAGCGCCGCGATGCATAATGGATCAACCAGTGCATTCATCTTGAATATGAGGTGGCCCCCGCCATTCTGCTGGTGACAGGCAATCTCGCGATCGATCATCGAAAGGATACCTTTTCTCAGGGATAAGGGGGCCACCAGGAGTTTTTGGTAACTCTCGATCCGTGCATACCCGGTCAGGAAATTGAACAGGTTTGCCACATCCTCTCCGATCTGCTTGTCGCAGGTGAGAAATCCAAAGTCCGTGTAGATACGGCTCGTTGTGGCGTTGTAATTGCCGGTACCGAGATGCATGTAGCGCCGGATGCCGTCTTTTTCCCTGCGGACTATCATGCAGAGTTTTGCATGCACCTTGAGGCCGACGACACCATAAACCACATGCACGCCCTCCCGCTCAAGGGCGCGGGCCCAGCCTATATTATTCTCTTCATCAAACCGTGCTTTGAGTTCGATGAGGGCAGCAACGGCTTTGCCATTCTCCCGGGCTTCCATCAGCGCTTTTACTATCGGGGAATTGGAGCCAACCCTGTAGAGGGTGATCTTAATGGCAAGAACATCCGGGTCCTGAGCTGCCTGACGGATTAAATTGACTACAGGTGTAAAACTGTCATAAGGCTGGTACAGGAGGATGTCATGGTGGCGGATTGCAGAAAAAATATCCTTGCCTTCCGCAAGATCCGTTGGTAGTGAAGGATTGAATGGCCGATCCTTTAAATCCGGGCGATCCAGCGAAAGGAGCTGCATGAGATCAGCCATACCCACGGGATGACCGACACGGTGGATCATCGCCGACGTGACGACTAACTTCTTTTCAAGCATATGGCAGATGCTGTCATGCATGGAACACTCGACTTCGATACGTACCGGGTTTCCATGCGCACGCTGTTCCATGATCTCTTCGACTGTTGTAAGGAGATCAGATGCATCGTCCACTTCAATCTCCGGGTCCGCATCTCTAGTAATCCGGAAGGGAAACGATGCCACCGTCTCAAGCCCTGGAAAGAGCATGTCGAGATGTGCGGCAATGATCTCTTCAAGATAGACAAAGTGCACATTCTGATCATTCCGACAGTTCTCTTCAGCATCGGGAATGCGGATGAGCCGCGAGAAAAGATTGGTCGGCACTTTCACCCGGGCAAAAAATTCTTTATTGCTGGTGTCCCGGACAATAATCGCGAGATTTAATGAAAGATTGGAAATGAAAGGGAACGGATGCGAACTGTCAAAGGCAAGAGGTGTGAGTACCGGAAATACCTCTTCGACAAAAAAGCGATGCATCGCGGATTTCTGTCGCACATCGAGATCGCGGTACGCATGAATATGGACGCCAGTCTGGTCAAGTTTTGGCAGGATGTCTTCATGCCAGCATCGGTATTCCTGTTCGAGTTCCGGTAAAAGCATCTTCTGGATTCCATCCAGCTGCTGGGCAGGAGTCATGCCATCAGCGGGAAATTTCCGGACACCTTTTGTATACTGGCGCTGGAGCCCGGATACCCGGACCATAAAAAATTCATCGAGATTATTGGAAAAAATCGCCAGGAATTTTACCCGTTCGAGCAGGGGGTGGGACGGATCCATGGCTTCGTCCAGCACATGACGATTGAACCTGATCCATGCGAGTTCACGGTTGATATACAATGCGGGATCATCAAGAGGGATTGTCGGGGCGGTATCCATAAGGCTGCACCTGGCAGGAATTATTTCCGGGTAATGACAATGCTAGAATGGGTACCGGTGAAATATAACAGTTATTACCCGTTCTTTGATATTTACGGGAATCTGGGGACAAATATGAAAAAAGAGGCGAATTTATTGCGAACAGGTAGCGCGTGAAGATGACCCGGGTTTTTTTAAACATCAATCATTAAACAGTCAGGGCCTCGGCAGGAATCATGGAATCCAACCTTTTTTAAGGGAAAAAGTGAAGATAGTAAAACCGGGTTTTTCCGGATTATCTTTCTTATCTGGCTATTGTACCTCACTCAGAGTTTTTTGCGATCTACCAGCTCTTTTACCGATTTCTGGGGATGCTTGCTTTTCATTTTCTCTGCATCCTGAGCATCTATCAGATCTTGTATCGACTTCCTGCTATCCTGAGGTTTTGTTGCCATTGTCTCCGGGGGCTCTGTTATATCTTTCATTATTCCCCAGAATAACATGGCAAATCCGATTACCGCGATACCGATGACCGGGGCTTTTACAATGAGCATTTTTACGGACGGGTTTGAACTTATCCCCGGGGAAAGGGCATTGCCATACTTGGTGAGCAGTTCTTCCAGTAACGGGAAATAGATGAACTGTCCCGGGAGCAGAAAACCGATTATTCCTATAACCAATGCCATCAAACCGATCCATTTAAAAAGTCGTGCCAGACTCATATCGTCTCCGGTATAATTTTCTCTTATGATGTGCGATCAAAAATACCTTATTAAGAAAAATCGGATTCGGGAGGATACTTTCGAACCGTCAAAATTTTAATTATTAAAAAGGTATTGGCTGGAGAATATAACGTGTATACCCCCATCGACATGGTAGAAAAACGTACCCGGGTCTGTGATTCTCCGATCGTGTGACAAAGGGAATTAGGAATTTTTTTAGGTCCGTTAGTTCCAGGTTGGACTCACCCGTTGAAATGATGGAAATCATGGCAGTTTCTTATGAACTCCTGTTTGCGGTGCTCGCTTGCATTCACCGGGGGTTTGAGGTACCCGATCACCGGACTCTGGAGGGCGGGACAGAATGGGCAGAGTGCTGCATCCACATCGTTTGCCTTTTCCCGCACCGGGCAATAATACACACCGTCGATATACTGGACCGTGTCACCCCCGGGAAACAGCGTACCGACCGGATGCCCCGGTTCGTGTTGCACAAACATGTTAAAGCCGGCTATCAGGAATTTTAAGAACCGGAGCCGGTTATCATCCCCTTCTTCTTCTCTACTGCACTGTGTAGTAACCATATCCCAGTACGTTTTCATTTCTGCGGATACCGGTTCTTTCATGGGAGAGAAAGCGCCTTGTTGCTGCATGAGGCGCAGGGTCTGCCACGTGCCCAGCAGGTGTTCGGTGATCTTTGCCTGGAGGTGGTCCCGGTATTCCGGGGATACATTGCGGATCTTCTCTTTGAAATTGCACCGCATCTGCTCGATATCTTTGGGGGAATACCGGAGAACTATTGAGGAGATAATTGTACCCAGTTCTCCCCGGTTCCGTGCGGATTTGAGATGGGTGATATCCGAACGGATCTGTTCAACAACTGCAGACTGGTTGTCCGGCCTATGCCCGGTAAACATTTTCATTCCCCCGTCACGGGCAGCAGGTTCTGCCCATATATATCGATAGTAGCCGCTGAAGGCATTTATTGGCTCCGATCGGGAAAATAGCAGAGAATATATATATTTCACTTTCCCACGTGTATCTATGGTGATTTGCCATGAGTGAGTGTTTTATTGGGCCAAAGGCTGCGTTTTTTTGATACAACATTACGTGACGGGGAGCAGACGCCCGGCGTTTCTTTAACCCCGCAAAAGAAACTTGAGATTGCAACTGCGCTTTCTGATATTGGCGTGGATGTCGTTGAAGTCGGCTCAGCTGCCGCATCTGTTGGCGAACGGGATGCAATGAAGATGATCTCGGAGGCCGGCCTTTCTGCAGAGATCTGCACGTTCGTGCGTGCCCTGCACCTCGACATCGATGCGGCTGCCGATTTTGGCGCGGATTCAGTCCACCTCGTTATCCCGGTCAGCGATCTTCATATTGAAAAGAAGATGCGAAAGACCCGCGATCAGGTGGCACTGATGGCATGGGAGGCTGTCGAGTACGCAAAAGGACGGGGACTTATTGTGGAACTTTCCGGTGAGGATGCCTCACGTGCGGACCAAGAGTTTCTCCACCATATCTTCTCTGAAGGCATCAAGCGGGGAGCAGACCGCCTCTGTTTCTGTGATACGGTCGGGCTCCTGACCCCGGAAAAAATTGCCGGGATCATCCCACCGCTCAGCCGGATAGCGCCCCTGTCCATCCATTGCCATGACGACCTTGGTTTTGCGCTCGCAAATACGGTTGCCGCACTAAAAGCCGGGGCCGGGTGTGCGCATGTGACGGTGAACGGGCTGGGTGAGCGGGCGGGCAATACCCCGCTTGAAGAACTCGTCATGGCGCTGGAAGTGCTGTACGAGTGCCCGACCCGGATCAAAAAAGAGAAGATCTACCATCTCTCAACGCTCGTTTCGCGGCTGACCGGTGTACCATTACCGGTAAACAAAGCGATTGTCGGCGAGATGGCCTTTACCCACGAGAGCGGCATCCATGCTCATGGGGTCATAAAGGAACCATCAACCTATGAATCGATCAAGCCCGAGCAGATCGGCCGCAAGCGGCGGATTGTGCTCGGCAAGCATTCCGGTTCTGCGTCCGTTGAGGCAGCCCTCAACGAGATGAAATACACGCCGGATGCACCGCAACTCAAGGAGATCTTAAAACGGATCAAACAGCTCGGCGATGAGGGCAAGCGGGTGTCCGATACCGATCTCATGGCGGTTGCCGATGCAGTACTTGCGATCGAGTGCAAACCCGTGATCCGGATGAAGCAGTTCACCGCAATTTCGGGAAGCAACATGTTACCTACCGCATCGGTAACCCTGCTGGTAAACGGCGAAGAGATCACCGGCGCAGCTACCGGAGACGGACCGGTGGATGCCGCCATGCAGGTGCTGAGAAGATCGGTATCAGAACTGGCCGATATCCGGCTCGAAGAATATCACGTCGATGCCATCAGTGGCGGAACCGATGCGCTGGTCGAAGTGACAGTAAGATTAAGTAAAGACGGGAAGATAATTACTTCTCGCGGCGCACGCACGGATATTATCATGGCGAGCGTCGAGGCGATGATCGCCGGCATGAACAGACTACTAGAGGGAAAAACATGAAAACCGGGGCAAAAATACTCGTTGAATCACTCCTGCGCGAAGGTACTGAAATTATCTTTGGATATCCTGGCGGAGTGGTCTTGCCGATCTATGATGAACTCTATGATTCACCATTACGGCACCTCCTCGTACGGCACGAACAGGCAGCAGCGCATGCCGCAGACGGGTATGCACGGGCTAGCGGTCGTGTAGGGGTATGCCTCGCCACATCAGGCCCCGGTGCATGTAACCTTGTCACCGGTATTGCCACGTCCTACATGGACTCCACCCCGGTAGTAGCTATCACCGGCCAGGTTCCGACAAATCTTCTCGGCAACGACGCGTTCCAGGAATCGGATATCACCGGTATCACCCTGCCTATCACCAAGCACAATTACCTGGTAAAGAGTGCCGGCGATGTCAGCCGGGTTGTCCAGGAAGCGTTCTATATCGCCGGAACCGGAAGGCCGGGCCCGGTCTTAATCGACATCCCCAAGGATGTGAGTACCGGCATGGCCGAAGATGTGAAGTTACCTGAGAAGGTCACACTTCGCGGCTACAATCCCACCTATAAGGGCCACAAGCGCCAGATCGAAAAAGCACTCGAACTGCTCGGTCATGCAGAGCGCCCGCTCATCTATGCCGGCGGTGGCATCATCTCATCCAATGCCTCGCCCGAGCTCATAGAGTTTGCAACACTGGCATCGGTTCCGGTCACGACTACCCTGATGGGCATCGGCTGCATTCCCTGTCACCACCCGCTCAATCTCGGCATGCTCGGTATGCATGGCACAGAATATGCAAATTTTGCGGTCACGGAATGTGATCTCATCATCGCCATCGGGGCCCGGTTTGATGACCGCGTGACCGGGAAGATCGATACGTTTGCTCCCCACGCAAAGATCATCCATATCGATATCGATCCGGCCGAGATCGGCAAGAACAAACGGGTGGACGTGCCGATAGTTGGGGATGTGAAAGCGGTCTTAAAGGATATTCTTGCGCTTATGAAGAAGCAGGATGCCCATGACATCTGGTTAAAGAAGATCAAGCACTGGAAACAGCACCACCCGCTTAAGTGCCCGTCAACCGGGGGCCTGCACCCGCAGTTTGTCATCCGGACCCTGAGCGATCTGGTGAAGGACAAAGCGGTGATCGTCTCAGAAGTCGGCCAGAACCAGATGTGGACTGCGCAGCACTTCTGCTTCCACAACCCGCGAACCTGGATTACCTCCGGCGGACTGGGTACCATGGGCTTTGGGTTCCCTGCGGGCATTGGCGCACATTTTGCAAGGCCGGATGTCCCGACCTTTGTGATTGCCGGTGATGGCAGTATCCAGATGAACATCCAGGAGATGGGAACGGTTGCAGCGAACAAGATCCCGGTGAAGATCGCGATCTTAAACAACATGTATCTCGGCATGGTCCGGCAATGGCAGGAGCTTTTCTTCGACCACCGCTACTCGTTTACCGAACTTCCACCCGTTGATTTCGTGAAGATTGGCCAGGCATACGGCATCGAAGGTATGAGGGTCGAGACGCCTGAAGATGTACTTCCGGCTTTCCATGCTTCGCTCGACTGCGATGGCCCGTTTGTCATGGACTTCCGGATCGAGCGGGAAGAGAATGTGTTCCCCATGGTCCCGGCCGGTGCTGCCATCAACGAGATGATCGGAGGGCACCCGCGATGAAGCCGCACACCCTGTCGATCCTTGTCGAGAACAAGGCCGGTGTCCTCTCAAGGGTCACCGGGCTCTTCTCGCGCCGGGGGTTCAACATCGAGAGCCTGGCTGTCGGACCCTGTGAAGAACCGGGCATGAGCCGGATCACCATTGTGGTGATCGGTGACGATGCCAAGGTTGAGCAGGTGATGAAACAGCTCAACAAGCTGATCGATATCATCAAGGTTTCGGACCTGACCGAAAACGAGCGGGTGGAACGGGAACTCGCCCTTATCAAGGTTACCGCGGAACAGGGATCCTCCCGGGCAGAGATCATGCAGATCGCTACGATCTTCCGGGCATCGATTGTTGATGTGAGCCCGAAGTCAATCATCCTCCAGGTAATCGGCGATACGGAAAAGATCGATGCACTCGAAAAACTCCTGCGCCAGTACGGCGTCAAAGAGTTTGTCCGGACCGGAACGATTGGGATCCTCCGCGGGTCAAAGACCGTCAGTAGTACAAAATAAGTCCTCTTTTTTACGTACCCTCGTAAAATCATTCGAAAATTCACTTAACGCCAGGCAGAACTCTAGCAGTCACTCCTTTTCATACAATCATGGAAACAAGAATCAAGTCAGAATTTCTAGTACGATCAGACGGACTTTGCTAAGCACCGGGTTTGTTCAGAAAATATTCACCGTCGCTTTCATCAAGATGTGTTTTATTTAGTTTTGAAAAACAAGGTTCTCTCCAGAGTTCAGTTTTTTTATTCAAGGGTCTGGATTTTCTCCGGGTTTTTTCTGCAAGGTATCAATTCCCATTGTCCAGTCAGGATTCCTGCAGGATGACCTATTATTATGCACACCAGACAGGACGCATATGTTTTCCTGTCACGATATTGGCGGAACGATTGATGTAAAAATACTTTTTTATAATATCATATCGTTGGAACAATAGTCGATCCCATCAGAGATACACCATGACAGAAAAACAAGTCATCATCCGGGAACTTGGAGAAGACGGATTGCTCCTGCCGGCCTTGGTAAATACTTCCCTGCTGGCCAATGACCGGATAAAGTATTATTTTACATTACTTCAGACAGCCGCAGAACGGGCAGCTCACCCTGACCGCGACTACCCGACGCTCAGGACAGAACGTGAAACAGCGGGGATCGAGAACCGTGATCTCGATTCGGTCATAGCGGCTTCACAGGCAACAGGCAGGGGGGAATATGCAATTCCTTTTCTCGCAGAAATTATCTCATCAATGGAGACCTGCACGGACGAGATGATTGCACCGTTCCTTACCGGGCAGAAACCTGTCGACAGTACCTTTGCAGAACGGAAAAAAGCTCTCTTCAGTAGCGTGCAATCCAGAAAGAGTGGCTGTATCGACCGGCAGGAAATCCGTCTTTTAACCTCTGGTGACCGGTCGGCGGGTGACAGTCTCCATCTCCTTGTTATGGACCTGCACCGGGAGCTCAACGTGCTCCAGGCATCCCTTGCGCGGGAGACCATTGATGGCGCCCTGACCTACATGCTTGAGAAGGATGACGAGGTCTTTGTCCGGGCATTCATGGCCGGAGTGAATCGCACGGCCCCCCTGAAATTCGATCATCCGGGCCTTGGTACCACGGCAACCCGGGCCGGTGAGAAACTCCTGATCCAGAATGATATCGGCATTACTGATGCCCATGTGCTGGTAATTACGGTCCAGGGAATGACCGTTTCAATTGTCTATACCGATATCCACATGCAGCGGCTCGATTTTTTCCAGAGCCTGTTCAATGACTGGCAGGTCCGGTGGCAGGATACGCTCACCCGTCGGGGAAGCGATCAGTTTGAGAAAAAGGTGTACCACTTATCAGTGGGAACCTTTACTGCCACCACAAACGCAGACCTCGAGAAGTTCCTGTCATTCCTTGGCTCACGGATCGTATTCCTTGTTGACTGGAACCGGGCGCGAAAACAACTCCGGAACTTTCTCTTGAACAAGGACTGTATCGCGATCCTCAAGTGGGCGGCGGATAACGATGTCGGCCATATCGGTTTTCTCCAGCTGGGAGGTGACAAGATGGTCTATTCCGCTCTCGAACTGGCCGCCAAAGTACCGCTCCGGTACGGAGAACCGCTTCACCAGCTACTCGGCCGGGACCGGACTGTCGAATATCTCAAATGGGTACTGAAGACTGCCTCTTCAGGTCTCCTGCAGAACCAGCCCAGTCTCCTTCTCCAGGACGAGATCAAGACAGAACTGCTCCGGAACTTCCGTTCCGCCCATGAGGGAATGATGGATATCTGTGTTGAGCATGCCTCCCTTCTTATCGAAGTCGGGACGGTAATACGCGATTCCCTGTTTCATATCAGGCAGGCGGGTAACGGGGACTTTCTCGAACGTAATGCAAAACATGCCAAACTGTGGGAGAGTAAAGCTGACCAGCTGGTGATGCAGCTGCGGATATTATCCCGCAGGATAGAAGAGGCGGAGTTCTTCTTCTCCCTAATTCATACAGCCGATGATGCGCTGGACTTCTTAGAAGAAGCGTCTTTTTTTATAACGCTCCTTCCGTCTATCTCCCGGTCAAAAAATGCCGACATACAGCTGGCAAACATGGCTGATATTTCCATCCGGGGGAGCCAGGAGTACTTAAAAGTCCTCATTTCCGCCCAGTCGCTTCACAAAGGATACAACCAGGACGAGATGCAGGACTTTCTCATGGCAGTCAACCGGGTGATCGGCCTTGAGCATGAATGTGATGAGGCACTCCGGAAGACCGGTAAGATCATCTTCAAAGAAAGCCAGGATTTCCGGGAACTGGAAGTATACCGTGAACTTGCACGACTTATCGAGGAGTCAACCAATTCTCTTATGAAAGCGGTATATATCATGCATGACCACATTCTCGAGGAGATGAACAGGTAGTATACCATGGAGAAGGAACCTGTCAGGCTTGCCACATTCGGATTCGGGCAGCAGAATATACTTCCGGCAGAAGAGTTCGGCAACAAGGCTGCCGGTCTGGCCACGATGGCTACGCTGGGGATACCGGTCCCCTCCGGTTTTTCCCTGTCCGTAGCATTGTGCCGGGAATATTATGAAGGTCAGCGGACACTACCTCCGGAAACACCCCAGTTCATCAGTCAGGGCATCACCTTCCTTGAACGGGCTACAGGCACGGTCTTTGGGGGTGAGCGACGGCCACTGCTGGTCTCAGTCCGTTCCGGATCGCCGGTCTCCATGCCTGGGATCATGGATACCATCCTCAACGTCGGTCTTACCCCGGTATCAGTTCACGGGATGATTGCCAAATCCGGCAGTCCCCGTTTCGCGTACGATACCTACCGGCGTTTTTTGGAAAATTTTGGTGTCTGTGTATTTAATCATGATAAACAGGAATATTACCGGCTGCTGCAAAACGCGCTTCAAGAGGAAGATCTGGCAGATGAACGCGAACTTGACTTTTTGAGCCTTCGGACGCTCTGCAGTGAATACGCATCCCTGTATGTGACCGATGAGGAACGTTCCTGCCTTACGGATGCACGAAGGCAACTGGAATGTGCCTTTGGTGCCGTCCTTAATACCTGGATGAACATAAGAGCGGTGGAATACCGCCGCCTTCACAGCATTGATGAATCCATAGGAACCGCAATTACTGTCCAGGCGATGGTCTTTGGCAACTTCAGCGCAACTTCCGGGTCCGGGGTTGCGTTTACCCGGAACCCCTGGACCGGTATAAAAGAACTTCTTATCGATTTCCGGTTTGCTTCCCAGGGTGAAGATGTTGTCTCCGGTGCACGCTCGGCAATCACCCAGGCTGAACTGGTCGAACTGCTGCCGGATGTCTACCGCGAAATTCTCCAGATTGGTGCACGACTTGAAGAGCATTATCGGGACATGCAGGACATGGAATTCACGGTTCAGGAAGGGAGGTTGTTCATTCTCCAGTGCCGGACGGGGAAACGATCTCCGCTGGCCGAACTACGGATTGTTGTTGAACTGTGCGAAGGGGGAATTATCGGCCGACAGGAATTGCTTGAGCGGGTCAAAAAAATCCCGGTCGAGTCTCTTGAACTTCAGACGGTTCTTTCTGATTCTCCCCCGATTGCATATGGCATCTCCGCCTCCGGAGGAGTAGCGCAGGGATCTATCGCGTTTTCTGTTGAACGGGCAGTTCTTGACAGTCAGACGGGGCCAGTTATCCTGGTGAGAGAGACTGCTACACCGGATGACATTGCCGGTATCGTTGTTTCTGCCGGAATTCTCACTGCCCGCGGGGCCCGCACCTCTCATGCGGCTGTCGTTGCCCGGCACCGGGGCAAAGTATGCGTGGTAAACTGCACAGACCTGAACATTGAACCAGCACAGCACCGGTGTACCATCAAGGATGTTTCCTTCCATGAAGGCGATATCCTCTCTCTGGACGGCAACTCCGGCGCCGTATTCAAAGGACCCGTTCAGGTTATAAGGCAGCTGCCTGAGGATTTGCTCGAAAAGGTGCGGCAGTGGAAATTCACGGCATGAGAGATTCAAAAGCCGGGGTATCGGAACCTGCATAAAATCAATATACCAAAGAAGGTACTGATTTTGCCAATCCCGGTCGATAATTACGGGGAAGGTATGAAAGAAAATCATCAGCCGGCTGGGTTACCCCATCTGCGATAAGATCACAAACGGTTTTTTTAAAATGTCGTGTCCCCATGAAATTGCTGCTATCCCGGGAGTATATTACGGTGTAAAAAAATGATTTACATAATGCTTTCGAGCTTCTGCTCGAGAACGCCAAGGCCCTTCCGGATATCTTCAAGATTCCTGCCACCCGTGAGAATGATCTTTCCTGAAGAGAAGATAAGAACGACAATCTTGGGATCCTTAATCCGGTAGACCAAGCCGGGGAACTGTTCGGGTTCGTACTCGATATTTTCAACATTGAGCGTGACGACAACCTTGTTGAGATTGATATATTTACCGAGATCGTAGGAACAGACCATATTGGTGATCGCAACTTTTGGCTCTTTAAGGGTCGCAATACCTGCCTCATTCAACGATTTGATAATAATTGCAAGCCCGTCAACAAGCGCCTTATTATTCCGGATGCCGGTGAGCACGATCTTGCCCGACGAAAAGATCAGGGATGCAATCTTGGGATCCTCGATACGATAGACCGCTCCGGGAAACCGTTTCTTATTGAGCTCGCAGTTCTTGACCTTGCTTGACAACTCGACAAGATCAATGGATTCGGCAATGACTCCGGATGCTACGATATTCTCAATCTTCAAAGATTCGTACTTCTTATCAACCATCGTCTATTCTATGATTCTCGTTGAATCATAATACTGATGGAGAACCTTTATGGTATGTTCCGGTTGCAGTGGTTTGGGACGCTCAAAGTTGCTTATTTTTTTAGGGAAAAATGGTTCGCCATTATAAGGAATGTTTCCCTCTTTGCCTGTCGCCAATACCATTTTTTGGGGGTGCATGTATAGTGCATCAGGAATGTGTTAAGACCCGGTAGCGGCCGGATAAAAGGTGATATACTCCGGTTATGTTGCGGGATGCTCCAACGACCGGGACTCAATCGGTTTTAAAAAGACTTGCCGATCATTTCAGTTCAGGAATACGACTCCCGGTATCACGATTCGACAGGGTAACTTACCATATCAGCCCAGTCCAGGTACCAGCTTACGCCTACGGGAACAAGGAATATAAGTGCATAATACAGGAGCACATCAGGGGAATAATAATTCGTAATCCCGAAAAGGAAGACAATGAACAGGTAATCGAGCACTAATGCGATCAACACCCACACCAACCCCACAATCACATAATACGAAAGGGGATGATGATCCCGCTCTTTGAACCACCACCAGGTGTAGAGAATGGCGAGAGGCGTTGAAACAACGATGATTATCCAGCTCATGCTGCTTGCAAAAGGCGAGTAATACAACCCCATTAAAATTGCATACCCGATAACCCAGAGTATGACACCGAGAGCTATCGTGTCTTTGAGAGTCGGGTGCATCCTCTTATTTTGGCAGTATGGGCTGATAAGTTTTGCAAAACAATTGCATGTGTAAGCCGGAACGTTTACTCCATAACCCGCATAGGAGAGGGGGTCTGCACCTCATCATCTGCAGGGAGAACAAAATAAAAGGAGATTTGCTCTCCCAGAACCATTGCTCGAAAGAAAATCGCCCTACACTCTCTTCAGCGTATCCAGAGCAACACTGTAGGGGTCGGCGTCGTCCACATGGGTCAATTCGATAGTGTCGGTTCCGATAATTTCACCGGTCGTATACCCGTTAACGTTCTCGACCATGGCAAACGTCTTACCATCGCGTCCAATAACACCGGCCATCGCGAGTGTTTCGGTGCGGTTAACCCCAAACTTCAGATGACCCGAAAAGAGCCGCCCCTGCTGTTCCGTCACAACCAGGGTTATGGGCATTTTACCATAGTCAGTAAATCCTATGTTCTCTTCATAGCCATACATCGTGCCGGTCCAGGTGCCGATCAGGTTCGGCGTGGCTGGGAAAGCGGCTGCCGGAGTAGCCGCAGCCAGTGTTGCAGACGAGGGTGTTACCGTTGACGTGCACCCGCAGGCAAGCAGGGCAAGAATTACCATGAGAATTGTAGGTGCGATCTTCATGAACAGGAGATTGTGGGATATCCAAGATAAATTAATCGGGTTGTAGCCGGCCCGGAACTCAACCTATAGTATTACTCATCCCGCCAGTCCTGCCTGTCGAGCCAGTACATGTACACGATGGCCGTGGCAAGACAGATGCCGACAAAGGCTGTTGGCATGTACCACTGCCCCGCGAGGTAACGCAGCAAGGCCGAGAGGACGATTCCAAGGGCCATGCCAAGGACGAGCATGCTTGTCACGACTTTTTTGTTGGTGAAGGTGGTATAGAGTTGCTGGATATCCATGAATGCTCAATCGAATTGTTGGGCGGAACGGGGGAAAAAGTTTTTGTGAAGCGGGACACGATTATGATTCATTTTGAGATATTTGGCTAACCGGAAAAAGCGCGGCAAGGTCTGGATGAAAGTACAGTCTCGCGGGAAAAATTTTGGAAATTGAGAGGATGAGGAATTTACGCTCATCGGCGCTTGATGTTATAGTTCACGGCATTTATGGTTTGAGATTGGGGGTCGGGACCGGCACGGTAAATAAAAAATATTCATACCCTATCAATATCAAAAATATGTCTTCATGGAACCTGCCAAATGCCCGTTCTGCAAACCATTTGCCGATGATATTGTAACAAAGAACGAGCTCTGCTATGCCCGCTGGGATCGGTTCCCGGCCAGCAAGGGGCACCTGCTCCTGATTCCCTACCGCCATACACCGACTCTTTTTACGATGACGATTGAGGAGAAGCTGGCAATGTTTGCCCTGATCGATGACTGTAAAGAAGTGATCGAGGAGAATTTCACTCCAGCCGGGTACAACATCGGATTCAATACGGGTGTGGCAGCCGGGCAGACTGTGATGCACTGCCATTGTCACATGATCCCACGGTATGTCGGGGATGTCAAGGAACCCCGTGGCGGGATACGCGGGGTTGTGATGGGGAAGAACGGGTATTGAGAGGAGGCGGGAGGTTGTGCCGGAATGGGGGGTATTGACCCTGAGTAAAATTAAGCCCAAACCGGGCTTCTTTTACAAAATTCCATTTCAAAAATCCTCGCAAAACCGCCCGTTTCAGTTCACTTGAAAAATCTGTTTAAATTTCGACCGGTTTGTCAAAATACGGGTGGAAAAGACCTCGCCCAATGGCTGCCAAAGGGCCTGGGGTTAAGGAGATTTTCGCCACTTAGTTCACCCCTTCCGGTGCCCGGAAAGCCTGCAGGAAAGCGAATGTGAGGATCTTTTTTTCGGAGGTCAAAATCACCTGTTTTCAGAGTTCACAATCCCCCTAATCCGGCTGCGCAATAACCCCCGTTGCCAGAAAAGACCTGACAAAGCCCAAAATGACCCCCGTTTGGATGAAGATCATCCCCAGTTCTATCGAAAACTCCTGGAGGAATTGCATGAAGAGGGGATTAAAAACATACCTGAAATTTTTGACGCAGTTCGATGAGAGCAAGGTCCGATTTTACCCCCAAAACAACCCTTCCTTTCATTTAGACCCTGTTCCAGCCCATCCAGTAAGCGATTGTCAATCTAAAAGGCTCTATTAGCGTCTTTTTCTGAGCCCGAAACATGCCGAATCCGGCCAAACAGAGATCATTATGAAGTTTCCTAAAATAAGTGTTCCGGAATTCGCTCAATTTAAGTAATAATTCGTGCCCGAACCACTTTATTTAGAGAGGACATATGACGGAGAAATTTTGTGAGATGGGATTGGTGGCATATGGCCCTTTGCAGGAAGCATCGATACTAATAAGCGGTATTTTCCCCTTAAGTGTCAGACACTCCGCTCCCTAATCTTCGCTATATGTATTGGAGAGATATCCCTCTAGCCCCCACCATTCATATCCTTCCACGGAAATATTCTCTTTCAATCAAAAGGAAAACTTATGAAAAACATCATCCTCATCGGCATGCCTGGCGCAGGGAAGAGTACTGCTGGCGTGATCCTTGCAAAAACCCTGGGAATGAAATTTACTGATACCGATCTTATGATACAGGAACAGGCTGGAAGGCTCCTGCAGAAAATTATTGATGAGGACGGACCTGATGCATTTAAAAAAATCGAGGAAGAAACGATCCAGTCCCTCCATCGCCTCAATACGGTTATTGCGACGGGGGGTAGTGTGGTTTTTTATGAAAATGCAATGGCGCATCTCAAAAAGGATGGCATTGTCGTTTACCTGAAGATCTCTTATGAGGAGATGGAAAATAGACTCAAAAATATCACGACCCGGGGAATTGTTCTGGTTGCGGGCCAGAGCCTCCGTCACATGTATGACCAGAGGATTCCTTTGTATGAAAAGTATGCCGATATAACCATCGATTGTTCCAAAGAAGATTTTGAGATTATTGTAAAAAGAATCATTGATGATCTCTGAAACAGCCCTAGCTGATCATAAGCAGGGTTATCGGGGAGACCGGGTCACCCCGTACGAATATCTGTCCCAATACAGACACTTTTATACTCTGGAGACCTGTATAGTGGCACAGTTATAATCAGACTGTTTGAGTAATTTATCATGTATGGAGAATCAAATTTTGGCGGAAACCGCGGTCCCCGTGACTTCGGTCCCCGTGAAATGACAAAAGTAGTCTGTTCAGACTGTGGAAAAGAATGCGAAGTACCGTTCAAGCCAACTGAGGGAAGGCCCGTCTACTGCAGAGACTGCCTCCCGAAACACCGGAAGCCCCGCTTCTGAGTGTATTTACGGTTAATTTTTCTTTTTTTTTAGTTTGTTCTTTCACAGACATTCCCTATATCTGATGCTTTGGTTCCGATACAGCGAACAGCAAGACAGGAATATCGATCGTGACCACACCGGGAATTCTTAGTACATACCGGGTTACCTGCCGGAATATTATCGTGAGCGGCAATAACATACACAAAAGATATAGACAAAAAGTGTATGAAATCTGGTACCTATGCAGCAGAAGTCTTCCCGTCTCAGGAATATTGTCATCTGCCTTGTGATACTGGGAGTCTTACTATCGGGGTGCACTACGGCACCCATTCCGGCACCGGAGACCGGGTCTGTCAGGATCACCTCCTCGCCGACCGGGGCAGAAATCTACCTGGACAATGAATACCGGGGTACCACACCGGCCACCATAACAGCAATCCCGACCGGTAACCACACGCTTGAAGTTCGGGAGCGCGGGTATGAGCGCTGGTCTGCCACCATCAAGGTTGACGAAAATCTTTCAGAAATCCCGGTTGCGCTGGTGAGCGCTCCTTCTACCCTGCCCGTAACTTTTGCCATCGTAAATCCGGGCATAGCGAAAACCGATCTCCCCCAGATCCATGTTGACGGATACTGGACATGGCCGCCATCTGCCGGTACTTCCAACCCGTCTTCGGTTCTCGTACATGTCGACAGCTTCAATGTAGGGTATACTGATGCCCGGGAAGTAACGGTCTCGGCTAACCTGTACTATGAAGGGCGGCAGGTCTGCTGGAATACGATCTACCTCGGGACCCTGAATGCCGGCAGCCATGTCACAAAAGATACCATAATATCCTGCACGCTGCCCTCTGGTCTCAACAGCCAGGATTTGATGATCCGTTTTGAAAATGTGGTTGTATCCCCGTAATTTTTTTACCTCATTCCCGCCCCTCATTCAAGGGTGACAAAATTTTACAAATCCTTCAATCATGGTTTTTTAGTGAATAAGATTGACAGGGATCCTCTGCCGCAGGTAACGGCACAGGGTCGCGGATAATTCGATGAGTATCTGCCCGGTAAGAACGGAATTACTTCTCATCAATCCGATTATCTGAAAGAAGACTATCGAAAAGAAAAAAAATTACTTCCGTCCGGCAATCACGACAAGAAGACCGAACGCAACGACAATCATTGTAATACCCGGTGCAGATTTCTGTGTTGGCATAGCTGTTGCCGCAGTTGCTGACGGAGTTTTTGGATTCTGCTGCTCAATTAACCAATTCAGCGCATAGGTCAGCTGGACATCTTCTCCGGACATCGTGCGTGCAACCGTATCCTCGTTGAGCGGAACCCGGATCTGCGGCGACACGCCGCCGATGCCAGACGCATTGCTGTCGACCTGCATCACGTGTTTCTCATTGAGCGATGCCCCGTCCGGGAAGACTACGTACATGCCCAGCGGCAGGATAGCCTGGAGGCCGTTCATGCCGAAAGCCCCGTTGGTCCCGTACCAGGAGATGATCGTGCCGGTTCCGGACTTTGCAAAGATCATCGGGACTCCTTCCCCGGAGCTGATGGTGTCCGGGCTGACCATCACCGCTACCGGCCCATGGTACCCGATTGGCCGGGGCACGGTCCAGGCTTCTGACACAACCATGAACTTCCGGGAACCGGTATCATACTTGGTGGCATATTCGTAGAATACCGGCTTGTCCACAAACCAGCCGGCAAAGCAGGACGCGATGTTGTCATCCCCACCGCTGTTGTACCGGAGATCGATCACCATGCCGGGTGACTTGTTCGCAATTGCGGAAAGCATCGCGGCCTTAAACGGTTGGTAGACCTCATATGACTCATCGTAGATTGCGATGTATGTGTACCCTCCGGGCAAGATCCGGTACGTGAGCGTATCATTGCTGATCTGCGGCTTGATATCGGTCAGGATACTGGGAGCTCCAATATCATTGATCTGTTTGCCGAGGAAAAAGGTGGTCCTTTTCAGAGTGTCGGCCCCGTCATCGTAGGCCGTGAGGTTCACAGTCCGAGGATTCGAACCGGTACCTGCAGTTACGGTAATGGTAGCCGGTGTTCCGACCGGGGCCCGGGTCAGGAGCCGTTGCTGCTGGAGCAGGATCCCCTCAGCGGTGGAAGGTTTCTTCACGGCCCATATGTAAGACGTGGCGCTGATGGCATCCATGATGGGCCTGCCGTTCCATGAGGTCACTCTATCCCCGGGCCGGATTCCCGCAGTTTCTGCTGCACTCCCGTTTGCCACATAACTCACGATCACTTTTCCGGAATCGAGCCTGGTCACGGCAAGCCCATACCCCCCGCCGATGTCGGCATACTTAGCCCCGAAATCGCCGGTTGTCGAGTACGTCAACGTGCCCGTCCGGGATGGCAAACAGGTATCCCCTGAGGGCCCGGTAATAGGCGGCCTTGTCCTGTTTTTTTTCTGCATCTGCGATAGCCGGCGCAAAGGTAGCATAGAGTGCATCAAAATCAACCGCTCGCCACTGCGTAAAGGCATACTTTTCTTTGATGAGATTATGAAAGGCAAGGAACGCCGAGCTCCAGGACCGGGTGCTGTAATCGGGAACCGGGGTCTGGTTTGCCGCAACGGGTGCAAAGGAAGCAGTAATTTCCTCGTTATACGCAGTCTCGTTGTTCCGCTCGAACGGTATGCAGGTATCCTTCCATACCATACCGCAGGCCGGGCAGTTGGCAGAATCGGTTATGGCAGCGGTCACCGGGAAAACAATACCGGCCAGCAGGACAAGAAGTCCTGCGAGAAGAATTAACGGTTTTTTCATCTCCTGCATACAGAACTCACCTTCTGTGAACGGACAGCGGGGCTCATAGTATTCCTGTATTTTACCTGACGTGTATTTAGTATACATCTTTTTAGACATCTGGACGACGTTTTCCGGCTGATCGCGTAATAGTCTTCTCCCACCACATTCCAGAAAATGCCAATTAATACCGGATTACGAGCTAATGAATTACTCCGGATTTTTCCTCCCACACCTCCCTTTGCATATTTTTTTAGTTCAGGACAAGAAATTTAATTTAAAACAAAAGAACGCTAACTAAGAATATACAGCCGATAGTATTACTACCGACATTTTACGGTGAAATACAATGAGTGATGATCTCAACACGATACTCCCCGACCAGCAGCCACTGGGAGCGGTGACTTTTGCAGAGAACCCCGAGCCACGGTGCCCCTGCCTCTTATTGCTCGACACATCAGGATCGATGGCTGGACAGCCCATCACCGAACTGAATGCCGGGATCCGTGATTTTTACAATGAGCTGCAGAACGACTCGCTCGCAATTAAACGGGTCGAAGTCGCCTTACTCTCGTTTGGCCCGGTCCGGCTCATCTCCGAGTTCAATACCGCTGAATGTTTCTTTGATCCCCAGCTCCAGGCAGATGGCGACACACCTCTGGGTGAAGCAATACGAAAGGGCATCGATCTTATTAAAACCCGCAAAGAACAGTACCGGGCAAACGGCATCTCGTTCTACCGCCCCTGGATCTTCCTAATCACGGACGGCGCCCCAACCGACGAGTGGCAGAGTGCTGCTGCCATGGTCCGCGAAGGCGAGAGTGCAAAATCCTTTGCGTTCTTTGCCATTGGCGTCAACAAGGCCGACATGAAGATCTTAAAGCAGATTTCGGTACGGGACCCGGTCAAACTCCAGGGCCTGAAGTTCCGCGAATTCTTCCAGTGGCTCTCCAATTCGATGAAATCGGCCTCACGGAGCAATCCCGGCGACCGTATCCAGCTCGCTCCCCCCCTCGGCTGGAGCGAGATATGAGATGGAAGTACACCTGCGCATCTGTTACCGGAAAAGCCCATACCCGGCGCGGTGAGAATGGCCAGGATTCCTCCCGGGCCGGTACAATCCAGATTTCAGATTCTGAATTTTTTATTGGCATTGCTGCTGATGGCGCCGGCAGCACGTCCGATGGCGGCAAGGGGGCAGAGATCACTTGTGAAATGCTGTACACACAAATCTCTGAAACGCTCCGCAAAAACGGCGACCTTTCCGGCATCACTGATGATGATGTGAAAGCCTGGATCACCGCTGCCCGGGATGCGATCATTGCCGAAACGCAGCCAGAAGGAAAACCGCTGCGGGAATATGCCTGTACCATCCTGGGCTCGGTTGCGGGAAACGGTGGATCTGTCTTTTTCCAGATCGGCGATGGCGCAATCGTGACCGGTTCTGGCACGGACTACCGGACCATTTTCTGGCCGGAGCAGGGAGAGTATGCCAATACGACCTACTTCATTACGGATGAGCAGTATCTCGATCACCTGCACATCCTCCACGCGGAATTACCGGATGAGATTGCATTGTTCACCGATGGTCTGCAGAACCTTGTCCTCTCGTTTGCGCTTCAAAAAGCCCACCCCGGCTTTTTCCAGCCACTCTTTTCCGCACTCGGGCAACACCCGGTGAATGGGTCCCAGTCATTTTCGACGCAACTGGAAAACTTTCTCTGCCGTGACGATATCAGCGAGAGAAGCGATGATGACAAGACACTCGTCCTTGCCGTGCGAATGACAGGTTAATCTATGGCGTCTGTTCCCTTCAGGCCGTTTTTTGATAGTTCCGGCAACCGTATCCTCCTTGGCAGGAAGATTGGGAGCGGGGGCGAAGGGGACGTGTACGAGACGCTTCCGTCGCACGTAAATGTCGTTGCCAAGATCTATCACAAGCCGCTCGAGACACAGAAACAGGAGAAATTGCTCCTTATGGCAAGGGGATGCAATGATGAGCTTAAGAGCATCTCGGCATGGCCGACCGATGTGCTCCATGCAACCGAAAGCGGACCGGTTATCGGCTTCCTCATGCCGAAGATCAGTGACTACGAACCCGTACACAAGGTGTACGGACCCACGCACAGAAAAGAGCACTTCCCTCATGCGGACTGGCGTTTTCTCGTCCGCACGGCAAAAAACCTTGCCGCTGCGTTCTTCGTGATCCACAAGTTCGGGTACGTTATCGGCGATGTCAATGAGGGCAATATCCTTGTCAATGACGAGGCGTGTGTACGGCTTATCGACTGCGACTCGTTCCAGGTCCGGACAAATAACCGGCTCTATTGCTGCGAAGTCGGGGTGGCCCAGTTTACCCCGCCGGAAATCCAGAACTCAAAACATTTTAAAATGGAGCGGACGGCAAACCACGACAATTTCGGACTATCCATCCTCTTATTCCAGCTCCTCTTTTTCGGCAGGCATCCCTATTCGGGCGTGTACGCAGGAAAAGAAGACATGCCACTCGAAAAAGCAATAGCTGAATTCCGGTTTGCTTACGGAAAAAATGCGCCGCTCAAATCGATCGCCCCGCCACCGAACTCCGTCGACCTGTCCGTTGTCCCCAACCAAGTGGCCGGGCTCTTTGAAAGTGCTTTTACTGAAAACGGGGCCAGGCCCGCCGGCCGCCCCGGTGCCGGGGACTGGTGGGACGCTCTTGAGGAACTCGAACAGAGAATGCGCAAGTGCGGTGCGGATTCCGTCCACAGTTACTATTCAGGACTCTCTGCATGTCCGTGGTGCAGGCTCGAAGAGAGATCCGGTCTCCTGTTATTCCTCAGTGCCGACCGGATAACAAAGATCGATCTCCGGCGCGAGTGGCAAAAAGTAGATGCGATAAACCCCCCGGGCCCAATCCCGCAGATCAGCCCCGGCAATTTTTACTCCTGCCCGCAACCCATCTCTCCGGCAATTGGACGTTCCCTTGACTGGAGGAATTTCCGCCAGTTCGCGGGCATGGTGATTATCGCGGGCTGTGTCGTTATGGCACTGATGGAGATGGTTACGGATTATCTCGCGTTCCTTCCCGTAGCTATTATCGTTGCGGTACTGTTCCTGTATCCCGGGGAAGCAGCCAGTGAGAAGAAACGAAGAAGGGCAAATCTCGACAGTGCACGCTACATGTGGGACCTGTGGAACAAGAAGTGGACGGCAGAAGCAGGTGATTCTGCATTTTTTGCGCAGCTGAATCATCTGCGGGAGCTCAAAGGAAAATTTGAGGGCATAGACCGAGGATACAGGGCCGGCCTTCTGACGCTGGAACACACAAAAAAAGAGCGGCAGCGGGACAAGTTCCTTGAGCGCTGCAGCATAGATTCCTGCTCCTCACCCCATATCAATTCCCCGCTGAAAAATGTCTTAAAGTCTGTCGGGATCGTCACTGCCGCTGATATTACCCGGAACAGGTTAGTCGATATTCCCCAGCTCGACAATACCCTGACCAACGAGCTTCTTGCCTGGCGCGAAAAAATGGAGAGAAATTTCCTTTATGATTCAACCCAGGGGATCGAGCAGTCCGATATCAAACCCCTCATCCATAAGTACCAGCCTATGATGAGACCAGTAGAGCGGGAGCTCCAGAGGGGGATTTTAAAGCTGCAACGGATACAACAGGATATCCTGAAGAAACGGATCATACTCCGGTCCTCTGTCGAAAAACGGGCGCGGGAACTTGCCCAAGCTGAAGCGGATTTTGAAGTTTTCAGTCGAACCCCGGAAGAACTGATCAAGCGGGAGATTGATGGGATTCTCACTTCCCGGGTGCACAGGTAAGGAAAAGATCACCGGGAAGAGACTTTTTTTACAAATCCCCGCCACCATTATCCTGTCACCCGCCTATTTATGATTACGAATGATGCCCCATCCCGACCAGCAATCCCCGTCAGGGGTCAATGAGCCGGAGAACGTCCCGGAAATCAGGACTGCTCTTCCCTGGACCCCGTGGGTCCCGTTCACCGCAGACAAACCCGAATTCCGAATGATTCCCAAAGAGCCCGGGCTCTATCGCATACGGCCGGTGGGAAAAGACATCCTCATGTACATTGGGGAGACCCGGCGGACGCTCCACCAGCGGCTGCATGATCTCCGCATGGAGCTCCGGGGCAGGGATCTGATGCCATGGACTGACCCTCACACGGAAGCTCCGGCCCTGTGGGCCTGGCAGGATGCAGAAGGTTTTGAATACGAGTGTTCTGCCGCACCGCTCGATGCCACGACAAACGGGAGACGGGGCATGCAAAACTACCTCCTGTACCAGTGCCGGCAGGAATGCGGGGAATCAACACTCTGCAATTTCGGCCGGTTCCACCCGCGTTACCGAAAGTCCACGACAAGGAAAGAAAATTTACGGGGAGGGAAACTAGATGCTGACCAGAAGGATAACCCGGCTGGGGGACCGAGTCTCCTGCCGCTGCCTCCTGCAGGAAAACCCGGGGAACCGGATTGGATGGGGCTCACGTGGAGTGTTCGTGAAACACTCGTGGCAGAAAAAACACTGACGGTTCCCGCAGGACCGGGCGTGTATATCCTGTTCGATGCCGGTTCGCAGGAGATTTGCTCTATCGGCCAGTCCGGGAATTGTGCTGAAAAATTATCAGATCTTAGCAGGAACTCCTGGGACGGTAAGGAACTGCAGTTTTCTTTCCAGACAATGGAAAAAACAGTCCTCCCGCATCAGCTTAAGGAACGGGAAAATGATCTTCTTGGGAATTATTTCGAGCAGTACCGGAAAGCACCGGAGTACCAATTTTAACAACCGCAATTATTTGGATGGGGATGCTACGTAATTTAAAAAAAAATGTGCAATATCTTTTTGAGAGAAAATTTCTGCCAAGAAAAAATAGATTTGGGTTAACACCACTTGCCAAGAACAATCCTAGTTCTTCAACACATTTTGTTGATCAATTGCCATTTTGTATCGGTATCGCTGGTATTTACCTAAAGATATGATGAGGGCTGATGCCTCCATACCTCAAATACGATGACCGTTGCCGCCCCCAATAGGACACGCTCCCGGCGATTTTGGTAAGTAAAAATTTAATAATCCTAATCCCGTCGTACCTCAAAAAGGCCCTGAAACGGGAAAACATCATATTTTTTTACATGCTTTGTTCATTTAAATAATAAAGATCCACCTTTTTACCGGCCAAAAAAATTACCACCCCAGAAACAGTGTCCGGGTCCGGCTGTAACTCTCCAGTGCATGAGAGCCGTTCTCCCGGCCGATACCACTTGCGTTCATGCCCCCGAATGGGATTTCGGGAGGCACGGTAAGGTGGCGGTTCACCCAGATGATACCGGCATGGACCTCATCAAACACGCGTTTTGTTGTTGCAAGATTGGTTGTCCAGACCGAGGCGCCAAGTCCGTACCGAGAACGGTTTGCTTCAATAATTGCCGTATCGAGATCCGGTATCCTCATCACCGGCAGGATCGGCCCGAAGATCTCATCGGTCAGGAGCCGTGAGCCCGGGCTGACATCCGAGACCAGGGTAGGATTGTAGAAATACCCGGCATTGTACGAAGGTCCGGAAGGAGAGAAACCCCCAGAAAGAATTGTTCCTTCTTGTTTGTCCGCAACATCAGTAATCAGGTCAGAAATCTGTTCTCGCTGTCCTGCGCTGTTCAGGGGTCCCAGATCGATTCCTTGTTCAAGGCCGTTTCCTGCTTTCAGGGCATTTACCCGCACCTGTAATTTCCTGACAAAGGTATCGGCAATTTTCTCGTGTACGTAAAGGCGTTTTACAGCGGAGCATACCTGACCTGCATTGTAGAACCGGCCACGGAGCGCTCCTTCTACAGCATTGTCTATATCGGCATCATCCATAACAATCATCGGGTCAGATCCCCCGAGTTCCAGCGTAAGATCTTTTAACGTTCCCGATGCCATCTTCCGGATTTTTTCACCTGTTTTACAATTGCCCGTAAAGGAAACTTTATGGATAAGGGGGTGACGGACAATAGCCGCTCCAACGGACTCCCCGCTGCCAGTCACGATATTGAGCACTCCCGGTGGAAGACCGGCCTTATCAAGAATATCTGCGAGTTTCAGGGTGGACAGGGGGGTCGTTGACGCTGGTTTGAGCACCATTGTATTTCCGGCAAGGAGTGCAGGACCCACCTTCCAGCCCATGATGATAACCGGCATATTCCACGGAATGATCGCTCCGCAGATTCCTAAGGGTTCATGGACAATGATGCAGTCACCGGCCGGGCCAAGGCGAACAGCCTCACCGGTTGAGTGAGCCGAGATCCCGGCATAGAACTCTAAAATATTGGCAAAACCCCTGACCTCATCGATTGATTCGCGGAGCGGTTTTCCCTGCTCCAGGGTCAGGATGTGAGCGATATCCTTATGCTGCTCCCGTACCAGCCCGGCGGCACGAAACAGGATCATTCCCCGCTCCCGCATGGGTTTTTTCTTCCAGCCCCCGGACGCCGCATCCGCCGCATCTACAGCATGAGCGACATCCTCCGGTGTTCCGGACGGCACCCGATCAATAAATGCTCCGGTAGCCGGATTTTTTACTTCGATCCAGCTGCCATGAGGTCCTCCGGCATCTTTCCCGCCAATCCGCATCAGCATTCAACTATCCCTCCTTTAGTACCTGATGGACATATGCATCGCAAGTGCAATAAAAGAAAGTGACAGGAGAGAGCTGACTTATCCTGCATTTCGTGCTGAGCGGAGCGCGTTAAAATCATAATGTGCTGATGAAGGACTATGCATAATCAATATTCTGGGTATCGAGAGCGCAGTAGTTCGGGCCTCCGCAGTTCCAAAGTGGGGATCCGATCTCCTTATGCCGGCAGGACAAACTATTTGAACAGCATCCCCTAATGTCTGGCTGAGCGGGGATGCATATGACCGAAGAACTGCTTGTAGAAGTCGATGATCTTGTTTGGGAAAAAATGGTGGAGAAAGGGACAAAACCTGTTGCCGTTATGTTCTATAGCCCTTCATGTACTTTTTGTCACCAGATGGAGCCGTATTTCAGAAATTATGCAGAAGAATTTAAAAATGCCGTTTTCTTTGCAAAGATCAATATTGTCACAAACCCGTGGACATCCGAACGCTATGGCGTGAAGAGCACGCCAACATTCAAGTTCTTCTGCGATGGCAAAGCTGTGCAGGAAATGGTCGGTGCAGTATACCCGGCACTCCTTAAAAAAATGGTTGAAGAAGTGCTTATCCATGGCAAGGAATGTGCAAAGAACTCGACAGCTATCGATTACGAGATAACCGGATATGGATAGCGATTAGTATGGATGCCTTTGAACAATGGCTTGATAATTCCTGGCAGAAAAATGCCCGCGACCGAAAGGAATGTATGGCAGTTAAAAAGTCTGCATGTTCCTGTTCGAAATGCCCATCATATCCCCAGAAATCATGTGACGACCGAGAACTCATCTATTGTATTACCGGAAAAAGCCCGGTTAGCACATCGGAGGCTCATGATTGCAGTTGCAGGAATTGTCCCGTCCAGGCCGAACTCGGTCTCATGTATCATGACTTCTGTGTAACCGGAAGCGAAGCTGCTCAACGATATGCACACGAAGCCCATTGATCTTTTTTCTGAAATTTCCCAAAATATTCTTTATGAGTGCTTGTTGACACAGTACTTCTGTTAATTTTGTTAAAGAGGCCTGCTGCACCCGCATTTAACTGCTGCTTCTTCCACTGCTTTTGCGACGACCCGGGTCACATCTTTATCAAGGATATTGGGCATAATCCGCTCGCGCTGGGGTTTTGGGACACAACTGGCAATCGCATGGGCAGCAGCGATCTTCATCTCATCGGTTATCCGGGTGGCACGGGCGTCAAGGGCCCCCCGGAAAATGCCGGGGAATGCCAGCACATTATTGATCTGGTTGGGAAAGTCACTCCGGCCGGTACCGACAACAGCAGCACCGGCATTCTTTGCTGCATCCGGCCAAATCTCCGGCACCGGGTTTGCCATTGCAAATACAATAGCATCCTTGTTCATCGATCGTACCATATCTTCCGTGACAATATTGGGGGCCGAAACACCGATAAAGACATCAGCGCCGTTCATCGCATCCTCAAGTTTACCGGAGAGCCCCGGGCGGTTTGTCTCTTCAGCAAGGATAAACTTGTACTTGTTTTTGTATAGCCCCTCTCTTCCCCGGCAGATCGTTCCTTTGGTGTCGCAGACAATAATTTCGTTCACCCGGGTGCAGACATTCGGGTTGTAGCCTATACATTTTAAGAGCCGGGTGATGGCAAAACCCGCTGCTCCTGCCCCGGATATTACAATATTAAGATCCTCGTATCTTCTGCCGGTCACTTTGCAGGCATTGAGCAGTGCTGCAAGTACGACAACTGCTGTCCCGTGCTGGTCATCGTGCATCACCGGAATACCGATATCCTGGAGCGCATCTTCGACTTCGAAGCATTTAGGAGCGGCAATATCCTCAAGATTGATCCCGCCAAAGACCGGCGCGATGTTTTTTACCTGGTCGGCAAAATCGGTCTCATAACTCTCAAAACAGATCGGGAATGCATCAATACCGGCAAATTCCTTAAAAAGAATTGCCTTTCCCTCCATTACCGGAATAGCTGCATACCCGCCGATATTTCCGAGGCCCAGAACTGCTGAACCATCAGTAACGATGGCAATCGTATTGGCTTTTAACGTGTATTTATACGCGAGATTCCGGTCTTTGGCAATCTCGCGGCAGACCTCTGCAACGCCGGGGGTGTATGCGCGGGAAAGATCGTGTTTGTTATTTAAAGGCACCTTTGAACGGATCTCAAGTTTTCCTTTGTGTTTCGCATGCAGGGCAAGCGCTTCTTTGTAAATGTCATCACTTCCCGGAGAAAACAGCATCGCAACCCTTCCTTATACGAAAAGTGCATGTGAAAGGCAATGAACCTTGCCATGGCAATGAAGAGAATTTATTAAAAAGCGATGATGAAAAAGAGTTTTATTCCGGGGTAATGGAATATGCTGGAAAAATCAAATTATTACGGATTTTTTTGCACAAGTCTCAACGCAATTCCCGCAACATAATTGCCCTGGAATCGTGCCCCGGCCAGTTCGTTCTCGCTTAGCCATCTCTGCCCGTCATTACCTACAATTGTTAACAATCCGTACGGGGAACAACCGGTTATCTTATCTATTCGCTGCTGTCCTTCAAAGGCGTAGGGCAATCCGGCAATGATCATGCCGTGATGCAGGAGAGTTACATGAAAACTCAGGATTGTGGATTCCTGCCCCCCATGCAGGGTTGCCGAACCGGTAAATACACTCCCGACTTTTTCTGACAAGGCTCCTGCTTTCCAGATCCCCCCGGTAGCATCAAAGCACTGGCGCATCTGGCCGCACATATTCCTAAAACGGGTAGGGTTCCTGAAAATTACTGCATCGGCCTCTGCGAGTTGCTGGGGCGTACATACAGGAATGTGAGCGAAAAATTTTAGGCTTCTGCGACTCCCATTTTTTCCAGGACTGGTACAGGAAGGACTTCAGGAACCCGGGCTAGAATTACTACCGTGCGAGATACTTGCCTTGCACATTCTGCCACTGCTTCTGTCATTGCGTGTACGTGGCCAAACATCGAATAATACAGGACAAGGAGTGTCATACAGGTTACCTCCATACCTCGTAAAGATTATCCGGAACATAATACCTGACATTAAAACGGATGTGCGTGCCGGTGTAGCAAAATCCGGATTTGTTCCATTTTAAAATAAGTTACATTTTAATACACGAATGAATAAAAATATACATCAGCGTATAACTTAGTCAATTGGATCCGTTCCAGAATCCTTATGTGCTCCCTAATCCATTAACCCAAATCGGTCAAATGATGTGTTTACCATGAAATCAAAAGATATCGCCATTGTCGGAATCCTGCTTGCCATCGGAGCGATCCTTCGCTATTTCCTTGCAATGCTTCATACGCCGCTCACACCGAACATGATCATCGCATTTTACTGTCTTGCGATCATCCTTATCCGGCCGAAAGTCTTTGAGGCATTGGGTATCGGGCTTGTTGCTGGTATCCTCTCGATGCTGATATCCGGTTCCATATTCCCTCCTGCCAACCTTATCAGCGAACCTATAGGGGCACTGGTCTGTTTCGGCATATATGCTGTCTTAAAGAACCGGTCACAGTTCGCACCCGTTGTCACAACGTTTCTCTCAACACTTGCAAGCGGATTTGCCTTTGCTGCTCTTGCACTCATCGCAGTTGCGCCCAAGATCCTTGCAAAGTACGCCACCTTAGAAGGATTTATTATTGTATTTGTACCGATCGTTGTCATAACTGCGGTATTTAATGCGATTATCGTCCAAATCCTCTACATACCTTCCAGCAGGGTATTGTCACGAGGACAGGAATGATCAGGCTCGAGAACGTTAGTTATACATATCCCCACTCCGTGCAAAAAGCTCTGAAAAATCTCTCTTTTTCTTTACCAGAGGGCAGTTGTATCATGGTGACCGGGCCATCTGGTTCCGGTAAAACCACACTCTGTCTTGCAGCTGCAGGTATCCTCCACCACGAATATGGAGGGAAAAAAGAAGGGCGGGTAATGGTTGATGCACGGGATGTCAAAGACTATTCCAATCTTACGGCTTTGGCACAAAAGATCGGCATTGTCTTTGATGATCCTGAAGCCCAGATGATCTTCACAACGGTTGAAGAAGAGATCATCTCGGCTATCGAACACCGGGGGCTGGATGTTGCCGCAACGGAAGAACGGCTCGCTTCTATCATAACCACTACGTATCTTACGGAGCTCTGCAATCGTTCCCCACATAATCTCTCCGGGGGACAGAAGCAGCGGGTAGCACTCGCCGCAACACTGGCGCTGGGAAATGATATCCTAATTCTTGATGAACCCACGTCCGAACTGGATGAGCATGCGACCAGGCGAATCGTTGCAATACTTACCGATTTGAAAAAACAGGGAAAAACCATCCTTCTCATCGAACACAAGTACGCTCATTTCAAGGACATGGTCGATACCCTTGTGGTGATGGAGAACGGAACTATCAGTGCTATCGGAAAACCCGGTGATGTGCTGGCCGATGATCGTTTAAGAAAGATCGTGATAGCGGACTTTTCGGGCATCAGAACCCCTGATAACGCAATTACTCATGACGATAAAACCGAGGAATTATCCAGCCCCATTATTCAGGTTCAGGACCTTTCCTATGCATATGGGGACATCCTGGCTCTTGATTCTATTAGCCTTACCATCCACTCGGGGGAATTTATTGCACTCGTTGGGGAGAATGGATCGGGGAAAACCACGCTGGTCAAGCATTTTAACCGTCTGCTGACACCCACCCGTGGCGATGTAATGGTCAAAGGTAAAAATACTCGTGAATGCACAATTACCGATCTTGCCCGGCATGTCGGTCTTGTATTCCAGAACCCGGATCACATGTTCTTTGCCGATACCGTAAGAGAGGAGGTGGAATTCGGGTTAAAGAACCTCGGGATAACCGATGGGGAGAGAATCATCGATGCAGCCCTGTCTGAAGTCGGGCTCGAACATACAAAAGATCTCTACCCCCGGTGGCTCTCCCGCGGTGAACGACAGCGGCTTGCCATCGCTTGTGTGGTTGCCATGCAACCGGCAATCATTGTGCTGGATGAGCCAACCACCGGCCTTGACGGAAATGAGGCGCGCCTTGTCCTTGAAATATTAAAAGCCCTCCAGCAGAAGGGGCATACGATTATTATCATCACCCATAACCGGGAAATTGCCGCAATCTGTGCAGACCGGGTTGTAACCATGGAGAAAGGAAAGATTGTTTCTGACACTATCATGACGGGGAGTGCATAAATGGCAGAGATTCTTGCCTATGTCCACAAAGACGGATTCTTCCATAGACTCCACCCGTTTACCAAGATCGCATTCATACTCCTGTTTGGTCTGATGTCGATCCTGTCAACAAATTTGCTGTTCCTCTTCCTGCTGGTCATCGTTATCCTTATTATTGCATATGGAGCCAGCCTTAGTACCGAAGTGATGCAGCAGTTCAAGCTGATCGCCTTTATGAGTGTCATTCTCCTTGGTCTCACCATCATCACGATGCCCAGCGGAGAGACGATTGGTTATCTGATTCCGTCAGTGATTCCAGGAATCGGGGGACATTTCCCGATCACTACCGGTGCGATCGACTTCGGGCTTGTTCTCACCCTCCGATTCATGATCCTCATCTGCGTCTTCCAACTTTTTGTAATCTCGACGCAGCCGCGGGATATTGTTCATACTATGGAGCGTATGAAAATTCCCATTGACTATACCCTTATGTTCCTTATCGCCCTGCGGTTCATCCCAACCCTCCAGATCGAAGGGAAACGGATTCATGAAGCACAGCTGGCACGCGGGTATAACCCGGGCAGCGGCATACTGGGAAAAATCCGTAGCATTGCACCGATTATAATCCCGCTTGTGTCTAACGCTCTTTCCCGGGCAACGGTACTGGGGCTTACGATCGATATCCGGGGTTATCGTACAGGAACACGGACACGAATCAGGGAGTTTGTATTCCAGAGAAGGGATTATGCCACGTTCATGATCCTCATTGCCGCTTGCTGTGGATATGCAACATTAATTGTACAACAGGTACTCTGATCCATTTTTTCAAAAGAATCCATTTTTTAGAGAGATTCAGAAAATATAATAATCACTGAAAACGTTTTTCAAGATTTTTTATGAAGTTGGTACTTTAAAACAGAAAATCTGATTCCGCAGAAATTTATTTTTTAAAGGAAATACGCCCCGGCCGGGCGTATGCACTCATGGTCAAACGCTAAAGCAAAATGATATAAAGTTCCGACCCATGTTAGATGCATGGCAGCTACCAGCACCACCCAAATATCGCACTTCCATCCGGACGATGCGACTTTTATGCGATATTCCAAGAGCGTAATGATACGGGGTATCGAAGAAAAACGAATTACCGAAGATGACGCCCTGTTAATCCGGGAATTTGTTGCCGAGATAAGCGCAACCCGCCATATCAGCACCGGGAGAGCATTCAAACTCAATCACACGCTGATAAACCTCCGTGAATATCTCGGCCCCTACCGACAGAATACCGTTGCAGACATCTACACTGCCGTCGATAGTGTGAGAAATGCAAAAGACTCCAACGGAATTCCCCGGTATAAACAGAACTCAATATGCGATTTTGTCCGGTTCCTGAAACGGTTTTACCTCTGGATGTGTGAAAACCATTACACAACCATAGAGGAAAAGAAAATCCAGAAAATTCAGCCTCCAGCCTACGACACCAACACAAAGAGCCCCGAGATGCTCCTGACCGAAGAAGAAGTCAAAGCGATGATAGAAGTCTGTCAGAACTCACGGGACCGGGCAATACTCGCTGCACTCTATGAAGGTGGCTTTAGGATCGGGGAGATCGGTACACTTCTCTGGAAAAATGTAAAATTTACCGATTGGAACGTCACCATCACGACCGCGTTTAAGACCGGAAAGAACCGGACCGTTCCCCTTGTCATGGCCCGGGCCTACCTCGCATCCTGGCGCAATGATTACCCTCTTTCCGTAACGCCGGATGCATTCGTATTCCTTTCAAACAAGAAGGCCCCGCTTGGATATAACGGGTTGGCAAAACAAATCCGTGTCATCGCCAAGAGAGCGGGAATAACAAAGCACATCACTCCGCACATCTTCCGGCACACACGGGCAACCATCCTTATCCGGCAGGGATACGGTGAGGCCATAGTGAAGAAATTACTGTGGGGGAATCTCAACAGCAAAATGTTTTCAACGTACCTTCACTTGGTTGATTCCGATGTGGAACGGGTAGTAGCTGAGAAGGCTGGGATCATTACCAAAGAGGAGAGATCAAAGACTCTTGAGGCCCGGCAGTGCCCCCGGTGTTTCACGGTCAACGGTCCGACACGGGGACTTTGTGATACGTGCGGATGCGAACTCACCGAAGAAGCGGCAAATAAAATAATGCAGGCAAAGACGCAGGGAGAACTCCAGCCGGAGTTCCAGGCGATGATGGACCGGTTCAGAGGGGAATTGATGCAGATGCAGAATGCTCAAAAACATTGATTACGGGTTGATGATATATGATGAGTATTAGAGTGGTGTCAATGACTGAAGAGTACGACCCAAAAAAAGTTGTAGGAACTCCCTATCACCGGGGGATGCTTCCGTATGGTGGCGGCGTTGGTCCCGATGGCCGGGTGGTTTTTGCCCGAAGCCGTGATGAGGCAGAGCGGCGCGTTCAGAAATACCGGGCTCTCGCATAATGAGTAAAAAGGTATTTCTTGATACCGGAATCTTTTTTGATTGCCTGGAAAGCCAGGACAGAAAAACCCTCATCAATCACGCGATAAACCGGGAATATCAGATTTTTACTTCCCTGTCAGTAATCGGTGAAGTAATCCTGATCATGAAACGGGATGCGAAATTTGCCGAACACCTGACCGGTTTTTTCTCTCTGCTCAGTGAATGGAATATTACGATTCTCGTTCCCACTGACGATGTAGCGGTTATCTGTTATGAATTTTCACAGGACCTGACCGATGGCCGGATGATGAGTCAGAAGACAGATCGGACACACCTTGCATACGCGATCGCGTATGACTGTGATTACTTCATTACCTCTGATGATGCGTTGATCAGATACAAGATCCCCCGCCGGCTCAACGAGTCGGATTATGTGAAGCCGGAAACACTGCCCTTTGAAGCGTTTAAGAAAATGGTGACGAGTTAGAGGGAGGACCTGCGATCGGACTGCCCGCAATGGGGTGCATGTCGCAGATGCAAAATGCTCAAAAACATTGATTTTTTGGGTAATCACCTCTGAAAATTACTCTTTTTTTCAGACCCCCGGAAAAAACGACCCTCATATTCGCATTCCGGCAGCCTTTTCGGGGTCCGGATGGGATAAACTAAGTGGCAAAAACTGCCTCGATTTAAGGGGCTTTGGTGGACGTTTAACGAGATACATTCCTGCCGTATTTTGGCAAACAGAGTGATATACTGCCTCCGTTTCCATCGGCCCCCAAAAGGACGATTTTGCGGGGTTTTCCGGATAGGGGCATGGCAAACGGAGTCCGAATTGGGGTTATTTTCCTTCAGGGTCCATACCCCCGTATTCTCAAGTACATCAGAATCGAGGCCCAGCGGCCCACGTTCGCACCGGGCGAGTGCATCAGCGCGAGGTCGGGGTGAATGTGTCAATGAGCGTACTGCATGAGTACGATCAACAGCGACGAACATTCCGCGAAGCGGTATGTGAGGAGTAGGCCGGGGCAGCCGCTGGCGACAGAGCAGCGCGACGAGCCAGGGGCGTACTGCATCTCAACCGGGCAACTCCGGGGAAAGCAAGGGAGGGGATGTGAAGCGAGCCGGAGCGTTAGCGAGGACGAGTGAACATGACCGACCGATCTTCATGTCAGCAGGACCCGATGGCTCCCGCCCTCCGGCGTGGTGGGCGGGACTCCTGGGTGGGCGGTCCGGGAGATAATCCCCGTCGTTCCTCTCCTGTGCGTATGACATCCATAGACGGGTTGGACGTGATGCCCAACTGATTAAATGGTCTCGAAAATCGGTGTGAGGGGACGGGGCTTGAGAGGTTATTGACGAGATAATGAATTGCATAAGTAGAATGGAATTAGTTTATCTTCACAATCATTTTGCCAATCAATATTTTTTTCTTGTTGTCTGAAGAAACCGAGGGGATCAAAATTCTGATTAAAGGAAGTGATGGATATCACACTTGTTCCTTTCCTTACTACACTATGTATATCTTCGTCGGTTACATCGATTGATGAATATGTTGCAAATGTTTTCGATAGATATAATTTATCATAGCTCCCGCGATATTTTGATACATGGGGGGCCAGAAAGATGACGCGGATATTGCCAGTCACCTTGAAGCTATTTCCCCCGATAACTATCGCAGGCAAAAAATTCAGCAAGAAATTTCTGACCTCATTGAGAATGCAGCATTAAGTGCAGAATCGAACAAATTTCTCTTAAAGGACCTTCAGAAATTGGAAACCGCGTTCGCTAACTACAACCAATATATCGACATGCATGTCGAAAAAGTAATGAGTAGCATAGAAAAGACTCCACGTACAGAAAAAGCAATTGAGCGCCGAAATGCAGATAATAAGGCGCTTATTCGAACTTATCTCCCTCAAAAACAGGAATTCGCTTCTGATGGTTTTACTAGAGCAAGTAACTTGAAGAAAAAAGAATGATGAAATTACACTATTTTTTTAACAGATTTGAAACAGAATGAATTTCCCATCCATTTTTTATCAAATCATCTTCATGACCAGAAATATTCGAAGATTGACATGCGAAAACTAACAAATGTTTCGGCCGACTAAAAGCAACATGTGCCATCAGTAGATTTTGAATATGATACGATTTCTCAAGATCTTTTTTTGGTCGGTTACCCTTTAAAAAATCAATTAACCGCTGTGAATCGGTGAATTTTTGATAATATGTTTCTAAATATAGAGTAGCGATATGCGTTTCACCCTTGACAGAATGGACTGTTCCTACATTAATTGTAGAACCATAATCCGAAACAAATTGATTTGTGGGTCCATCAACATCAGGTTGTATTGAAGGATCAATTTCATCATCTGTCAGGAATGATTTTCCATTACTATTAGTGATTGACCATACTGTTTTTACACAGTCACTAATTGTATCACGAAGATTTTTCGGAGAGATATCAGATATTAAAGCTAAAAGATAAGCCTTCGCGATTTTTGCACGAAACTCTGAATAGGAGACCTCATTTTGCTCTTTCCAATATTTTTTAATAGTTTTTGGGGAATGGATACGATCATTTTCTTCATTCTTTATGCCAGCAACATTAAGTCCACATGCAATCCCTTGAAAAATAATATCAAAAAAATGTTTTACAGAATGAGACTTCGCATCTTGTATTGTAGATGCAGAGCAAGTGATTAAATTGAAAAAAACGTTATTTGAACGCTGACGCTGATTACAAAATTGAGGGAAATACGAAGGAATACAGAGTTTTTTAGCCTCACGATTATCTTTTCCTATCCATCCTATCGCGCAATATAATCCCTTTTGGATTTCATACATTTGGATCAATTTCCCAAATGCTTTGAGTACTTGTTCCTCTTCTCCGGGTAAAAAAATTAGAATATGAACAGGAAATGACTCCATTGATTGACTTTCTTTTAAGCTAATATCGTCGTTAACTCTGACCGAACTTAATAATGCAGTTATTGTTCTTCCAAAACGCTGCGATGCAGAAAAATGAAGTGAATTTCGTGGGGACCAAATCATTTCGCTTCCAATATTTGAATTGAATATTGCTTGGTTGGGATCTCCGATACGTTGAACAATAAAAAAATCGGTTGGGAAGATACGATCCAAAACACGAAACTGATGTTCGTGAGTATCTTGAGCTTCATCGAGGAGGATTATGCAGAAACGACCCATAAATGATTTATGAATATTCGGAATCGTATTGACATAGCGTAATGCGATTGAGTAAGCGTCATTAAAACTAAGAACCCCTTCTTCAAGAAGTGTTTTTCGCATTCCGAATATTTTTTGATATGAAGGAGTATGCTCCCCCGGATTCGTGATTTTTTCATCGAGACTTTTCCAAACGGATAATGTTTGTGGGTGCAGCCAGTAATTTGCTAACGTCGGAATTCCGCCTCTTTTATCCATCCAGTACTGAAATTTTCGATCCGCCCGATATAACTTGGATAGTTCAATAAGAAATCGTCCGTTATCAATTGCAGTAATTGATTTATGGAATTCTGATCGGTATGCCGGGATTGTAAGAAATTGATTAACAAAACTTTGTATCGTACCAAAAAAATTTGGATATTGAAATAATGAATCGGCAGCAGATCCAGCTCGTTGTTTGATTTCGTTAATAGCTACATTTGTGTGGGTTAAAACACAAATTCCTCGACCGTCTTCAAATGGCATCTTCTTCGATAAGATCAAAATTTTGGCTAATAATGCAGTTGTTTTTCCACTCCCCGGACATGCAACAACATCTCGTGATTCCATGCATTGAATGAATGCTCGTCTTTCTTCATCGAATTTCTGACCGTCATGGAGCAATAATTTCTCAGCGTAATTGATATCATCGTCAGAAATTTCAATGGGCATTCAGGTCTCCCGACATTCGGTTACATGATAGATGGCGTTTAGTATATACTCTAAGGTTTTTTCCGATTGTAGACTTGTTTTTACTGAACCTGGAGCTGAAGAATTATTTTTTTCTTCCAAAGATTGTGCGAATACCTGCGCAGTTATTGCTTTAGAGACTTTTTTGTCCAACATGTATTTTTTATATACTGCGTATGCAATTCTCTCCCGTTTTCTAGTATCTCTACTCAAAGACCGTTCCCATTCAGCAATATCAGTACCTACCTTTGTTTTGACAGATTCTTTCAAAGATTCAAGGGGAATACCATCTTTTGAATTCCCGATTTTTTCAGCCCAAAGTAAAGATTGATAGAAATCAGTTTTAAATGACGACATTGCAATTTCATATTCCAAAGTCCAATTAGGAGAAACGAAAACTTCAACCTCTGAATTCTTTAGATGGGCAAGTGAGGAAACCCTTTTAATTTTATTATCAGCAATTTCCTTTTCGGTTTGTTTCAATTCGGAATCATCGTTGAATTCTAATGGTTTTATATCCATATCGGTGATCAAAGCTACCTTAAATCCCATCGATTCATTATTCTCACGATGAAAAATTTTCACGTAGTGTGAAAATGCTGTACTACCAACATTAACAATCGAGATACCGTAACGATGCAGGGGCCTATCGATAATTTTTGCTATTGTTGGGATCAAGAGATTTTCAGCGTCACCTTCTACGATTAAAATTCCCCGTGCAAAAAAGAGGTTAGCCTTGGTTGCATCCAAAAACCTGTAGAGAAAATCATAATTTTTTGGGTCAAGTTTCGTGAATTTTTTTCCCATTGGAAAGATTCTATCCTTTTTACAAATGATAAGGTTTTCAAGAGGGATACTCGATCCAAGTGTCGTACTATGTGTGGTAAGTATAATTTGCCCTTTGTCTGCTTTTCCTCCGAGAAAGTGGATTAGACGAAGTTGTGCCTGAGGATGTAAATGAGCTTCTAACTCTTCTATCAAGGCGAGTTTTAACCCAATATTATTTTCAGATTGCAAAAGTAAAAGTTCCGTCGCCATAAACAAAAGATTCGACGCCCCAAGACCGGATGGGTTTGTATCTAATGAAAGCGTAAGACGTTGAAGGATGTCGAATAAATCTCCACCAGAAATGGTTACGGAGGGGTTATGATCATCACCTTGCGGAAAAAATGCTTCAACATAATTATTAAGTGATTTCATTAACTTGCTGGCGCCTGCATCATCGGGTTTGATTTTAAAATATTCTTCGATTTTTTGATTAGCATCATTAAAAATGACCTCTAAGTCATGATCACTGTCAGCCTCTTTTTGAAACAGAGAATGTGCTTTAAGGATTTGAGCAAACCTTGAACGTCGCCCAGGTATTAGTTCAGCTTCAGCATCTCGAAGAGGTTTAAGATATGTCGTCCGGAGAAGAGCTTTCGCTTCCCCTTCAATTTGTGAGCCGTCCGTATCAGAACCCGCTCTTACACTGGAAAAAATTCTATTTCCTTTGATCCATGCATTCAAATTCACCTTTAAAATAAATGCAGGCTCTCCCCCAAGATCCTCATTTTCAAGCCATTCAAGAAATTTTCCTGATTCAATTTCTGTAAGACCACGAAATATACATTCTATCCGCAACTCTAGCGCTCTCGTTTTTTCTACAACATGAAAATCAGTTTCATCAATACGAGTGTACTCTCCGCTCTGGGTACCTAATGTGTAACGGATTGCATCGATAATCGAAGATTTTCCAGAATCATTCTCTCCGATAAGGACATTCATTCCATCATGGAACTCAATCGAAATCCCGGGTGAAGATCCTTCAAATTGATCTCCAACCATTCCATATTTTCGAAAATTCCAAATTTTTAGCTCGGAGAGATACATTTTCACTTTCCCTTGTTTATTAGTCTAAACAATTTATTTCAGCATAATATTTTGGTTATTAGCTCGATAAAAAATTTAGATAATATCTGGCCAAAGAAACACTTTATCCTGAACTCCTTTTCTTGCTTTAACGCCGCCATCTTGTGATACAATAAACGCAACAGAATCGTCTAAACTTGAACTAAACCTGAATGCTGATCTATGACGAGTTCCGTAATTATCAACGGAGACGCTTTGTTGAGGATTGTCACCATGATGGAAGCGTTCATCAGCCCAACCGTACCCGGGGTCCCTGCTCACAACACCCCCCACCATTCTCAAAATCCCCCTTCCTTTATCCGGTCATTCGACAGACTTGCCGAAATCAACGAATCGTTAAAAATCAGCAACTCCTCATAAACCCGCTGATCATTAATCACAAAATTCAGCGGGGGAAAATCCTCTTTCTCCGCCATAGAATAATTACAGTTTATCACCGTTGACTCAAATGTGCGTTTTAAATCAATGAAGGAGAATAGCGTAGAATAGTGCCGGATGTCTCTTTGCGATTTCGCATAAATTTCACGGAGAATCTTATCGACGGTGACCTCCGTATCCCCGGTAAACCCGTTCCGCATCAGTCGCACCTGGTCGAGGGATTTCTGGACAAACTGCCGTTTCTCGGATTCGGACTGGGGGAGTTGATCAATCTGGATCCCCACACCGGATGATCCCGGTTCAATGCTTGCAATCTTATTATTCAAAACGGCGATGATGTGAAAGAGGAACTGCTTGTTTAACAATAAAACCGTAAAATAATCGAATTTTTTTAACCGGGTGAGAATTTTTACAATCTCAGTATCCGTAAACAAAAACTCATCAAAAATAACCCGGGGCCAACCCCCGCCATAGGAGATATCGTCAGAAATTGGCGAGAATTTTTCCTCTCCGCAATAGCGGTATATCAGATCATTTTTTGAGAACGGAACCCACTCGTCTTCACCACTGTCATTTAAAATCGGTCCTGACTCCGCCTTTTCACGGAGTGAGAGTTTCTGGACTTCTTCTTCATCCGGCATGTAGTTCAGACGAAGAAATAAAATATTCTTGTTAATCACGAAATAGACGGGTTCAGATTTTTTTTGTCGATCCGATGGTGTATTTCCCGGGTGACAAAGTAATTTGAACTTCTGCTCATAATCCGGTAAATCAGACCATTTTACCAGGAGGTTATCGCGTTCCATCTCATTCAGAAGACCACTTACCTTATTCGGTCGTGCTAAAAGTTTCAGACCTTCCCTGCCAGCAACTCCCCCGTTTTTTAAAATGTTTGAAATATTGTACGCGTAATCTCTCCCCTTGATCATAAGATAGAGAAACAGGACAGTCTTCGCTTCAGAATCAAAGGTCTCTGTCCAGGTTTTTGATAACATCAAAAGAAGATTGTTGTTGAGAGCATATACTCTTTGAGTGATATATCCTAAAATCTTCAATTTTTAGTATATATCCCAAAAAAGGGGTAAATCGGGGAGTTTTCGTATATTAACAATACCTTCAATACGCTAAAGTGTATGAAGCCGACACCCGACCCGGAAATTACGAACCGGATTCTTGGAGCATTCCAGAACACACCGGTGATGAACATCGAACAAGTTGCAAAATCAGCAAAAACGACCACGATCACCGCCACCAAACACCTCTCCCGTCTGGCCAAAAAAGGCACGGTCCGGGAATATCCCTGTGGAAGAAATCGCATATTTGTTGCAACCCCGGGGGGAATTGTATGAAAGAGGTTCAAAGAAAAAAGAAAGGCGATGCACGGGACCCCTTAGCTACCAACACCGTGGTCCCGGCACCCCTGTCCAGAGCTCGTGAAGAGGTGGACAGATGATGTCTCTCTCTTCTGGCACATCAACATTACCCAAACCCCGGATAATCCCGAATTTCACAATCGATCAGGAGACCCTGGATCACCTGAAGACAACCAGCCCGATACACTACCTTGTCGCCATAGCATGTCTCAAAGACGGCAGGTGGCGACTCGCTGAACATTTCGAAGAGGTGCGGTATGACTGATGGCGTTGATTCGCCGGAGTTGGCTTCCGAACAGATGGTGGGTATCCCGCTCTACCTCATCCCCAGAGCGATCGCCGACCAGATCCGGAAGAAACGTGAGGCGGTTGCCTACATCGAAGTGCGACCGGAGAAAGGGCACTTCTTCACGATCACGATAAAAACCTCCGAACGCCGCGTGTTCCGGCGCACCGGTGCCGCAGAGACCGGGGGAGAGACCGGTGAATAACCGCTCCTCTTTCCGGACAACCGGCAGCGACCGGAGCACGGGGGTGGCCTGTGGATGGCCCGCTCCGTGATGCAGTTGCCCGGATAGCCGGGCCCGGGCTGGTTGTCGAGATCCGGGCGCTCACCGACCAGTTCACCCATAGCGGGTACTTCAGCGATCATGAAGCGCTCGTCCGGTCTGTGGAGCCGCTCGATGCCGATGGCTCGGTCCACGGCATCTATGTCACGCTCAATGAAGTGAACCCGGCCCTGCTCTCGCGCCGGGCGAACCGGATCAAGATGCGGCTCGGCAAGAAGGACAGCACGACGAGTGACGCGGATATCCTGCGCCGCCGCTGGCTGCCCATCGACATCGACCCGCTGCGACCGAGCGGCGTATCGAGTACAGATGAAGAGCATGGCCTCGCTCTGGCGAAAGCCGATGAGATCGCCCGGTGGATTGCCGGGCTCGGCTTTCCGGACCCGGTCCGTGCGGACTCCGGTAACGGGGCTCACCTGCTGTACCGCATTGACCTGCCGAACGATGAGGCCGCAACCGCGCTCGTGAAGGCGTGCCTCACTACGCTTGACACGCTCTTCTCGGATGAGCGGGTGAACGTGGATACGGCGAATTTCAACGCGGCCCGCATCTGGAAGCTCTACGGCACGGTCTCCCGGAAAGGTGACAATACACCCGAACGCCCGTACCGGCGGAGCCGGATCCTCTCGGCCCCGGATGAACTGATGATCGTGAGTCCGGAACAGCTCCGGGACCTCACGGCCCGGCTCCCGACCGAGCAGCATGCACAGCAGCCGACCGCAGCGAAGGACAAAGGTTTCAACCTGTGCCGATGGTTATCCGATCACGGGCTTGGGGTACGGTCCGAAAAACCGTACAGTGGCGGAACACTCTTCATTCTCGACCAGTGCCCGTTCTCCTCGGCCCACAAGGACGGGGCATTTGCAATTCAGTTCGGGAGCGGGGCGATCTTCGCGGGATGCAAGCATTCCTCCTGTGGCGGCGGTACTCAGCGGTGGCAGGAGTTACGGGAGCAGTTCGAGCCGGGCCGGGGGGACCGGCGGAAACAATGGGACCAGGTACAGACTGCACAGAGGAAAGTAAAAGCGAAGATGAAGGCAGAGGCGAGAGGCGATGCAGGTCCGGTACTTCCGGAGAACCCGGAACTCCGGGCAGAGGCTGCCGAAGTGCTTGCTCACGGGGACCCGCTCTCACTCATGCTCACTGCCTTTGCGCAGGAGCATATCGGGGATGAGATTCTTGCACGATGCCTGATCCTCACGATGGCATCGCAGGCAGTGAAGAACTCGGACGGACTGCATGTCTCGGTTACGGGTGAATCCGGCAAGGGCAAGACTCATGCGTTCAAGAAGATGATGCGGCAGGTGCCGGACCGGTACAAAGTAAAGGGCACGATGAGCAACAAGGCGCTCTATTACATGACCGACCTCTCCCCCCGGACCGTGCTGATGAGTGACGACACCGATCTGTCCGATGCCATCCAGGAGATCCTGAAGTCGGCGACCTCGAACTTCGATGAACCGATCACCCATACGACCGTAACAAAGGACCTGACCCCCCGGGTCTGCTCGATTCCCGAGCGGTGCGTCTGGTGGATTGCAAAGAAGGAAGGGACCGGTGATGACCAGGTGATGAACCGGATGCTTACCTGCTGGATTGACGAAACCCCGGAGCAGGATGCAAAGGTGCTTGCGGCCAAGCAGAAGAAGGAGCAGCAGGACCCGGACATGATCGTCGATGAATCGCCCGAACTCGTGACCTGCCGGGCCATCTGGCAGATCATGCACGAGCAGATGATGTGGGTGATCATTCCATTCTCGGAGCGGATCCGGTTTCATGCGATTAATAACCGGCGAAACCCCGACATGCTTTACGACCTGATCAAGAGCCACACAGCACTTTACTACCAGCAACGCGACCAGAAGACCACAGAAGACGGGACGCTCTGCGTGTACGCGAGCGAGGCAGATTTTATATCGGCAAAAGATCTCTTCACGCTCCTCAACGGTATGGCGGGCGGGCAGGAATCGAAGATGACCAAGAAAGAGTCGGATCTGCTCGATGCTATCCAGCAGGCCCGGCAGGAAGAGTTCACGATCCAGGACCTGCAACGGCTCACCGGCTGGTCCTACATCAGCATCTACCGGGCCCTGAAAGGCTACGAGAGCCGGGGGAAGAACTATACCGGGCTTCTCGAAAAGTGCCCGGCACTTTCCTTTACCGACCGGACCGTGACGATCTCTGAAGAGCAGGGTAATTCGATCCGGCGCAGGAGCGATGCCTTCCAGTGGGATACGGCACTGTTCCGGGAGTGGAATTGTGGCGATGCATGCTGGCTTGACCGCGATCCGAAGGATGGGGGCGATCCGGTTTTATCATTGCAGCAGGCTTCCAGCAGTGTTGCGGAACCTGCTGAAAATAAAAAAAATAATTTTTCGGTTTCTGTTTCCCCGGGTACTACTAAGAATAAAAGTACAAATGTACTAAGAGATAGTACTTTTCAGCAGAAAGAGAATTATGGAGTAACTCAGCAACCGGGTCCGGACGTAATGCAGTGTGTCCATAAATCCGGAAATGCTGCAAACAATAATCAAATTCCGCCCGGTGCCCAGCAATCGCCAGATAGTGCACCTGCTTGCGCTCCGATTTCTTCCAGCACCTGTTGTAAACAATTGAAAGATGGCGATCACCCGGCAGCATCCGCTGCAAAACGCTCCCTAACCATCCGGGCCAGGGACTACAAACCGCTTGAACTCCCGGAGCCGAAGTCGGTGTGCTCGGTGTGCGGGAAGAAAGGCTCATCGTATGTGGAAAAGTTTACTGCAGAACGGAAGGCCCGGCCCAAGGATCAGCAGGATGCCCGACGGATTTGCAAAACGTGTTACAAGGCAGCGGTGAAGGCGGAGCAGGAGGCTTCTATTCCTTTACCGGGCACCGTGGATGTTTCCCGGTGTGAGCGGGTGACAGCGGCGATCGGGAAGTGCTCGGTCTGTGGGCTAGTGAGGGCTGAGTGGATTGACCGCGAGGCGGGGGTGAAGCTCTGCGAGCATTGTTACGGGAGGGGTGTGAGGGAGAAAGCCCGGGGGGCTGGTGTCGGTTGACGGTCCCCCCGGCCCTGCTCTCGCACGAGAGCACGGAGCATTACACGCCGCAGTATATCCTCGATGCGGTGATCGCCAGCATGGGTGCGATCGATCTGGACCCGTGCAGCAACAGCCGGGAGATCCCGAACGTGCCGGCAGCGAGGCATTACACTGCTCAGGAGAACGGGCTTGTGCAGCCGTGGGAGGGTCGGGTTTTTCTCAATCCCCCTTTTGGTCATGATGTGGAGCGATGGTTCTCGAAACTTTACCTGGAGTGGTCCGCTGGCCGGACTACTGAGGCGATTGTGTTGTGGAAGTCGGCGACTGAGACCGCAGCGTGGAAGACATTGACGGCACTATCGTGTCGGGTGTGTTTTCCTTCTACAAGGATCCGGTTTGTCGGTCCTTCCGGTGATGATGGACCCGGACCGACATTTTCACCGGCGCTGTTCTATGTTGGGGGTGGACCGGAGCGGTTTGAGAAGGCGTTTGCCGGGATCGGGGTAGTGTGGGTGGTGCCGGGGAAGTGAAGATGAGGAGTGGCGGCTGGAGATTATCGGGTTGAAGAAGTGCAACACCGAGCCGCTCGATATAATCGGGGATCTGGAGTGCGAGGATGTGCATAAGGACAAACGGCCTGAGAAGAAGCGGGGGCCAGGAGGCGATCAACACCGGGACCTGTTCAAAACGAATAGAGTTTTTTTCTTGAGGATGTTACGCTCAACGGGGCTTAGCCCCTCGCCGCGTGGGATACCCCCGTATTTGAAAAACTAAAAGACTATCGGCAATCTTCTAGCAGACTTAAATTTGGTAATCAAATCAAAAGAATTATTGCCATATTAGTTTGCAATAACATCATATTGAAATGACAAATGATTTAATTGAAATTCAAATTTCAAGTCCCACATGGGGAAATCTTAATGGACATCGAATCTATGTCACCCTGCAAATAAATCAAAAACTGACCGAGGAACAGATTCGTGGTGAATCTGCTATTAACCTTTTTAAAACCGGGAAACTTTTAAAGGGATTCAAACACCTTGTTGAAGCCATCAATTTTCAGAATCCTGAAAATAAAATTATCCTTACTACTGAACTCTCGCATAAAGTGGACAATACTTACTTCATCAATTATAATGACTATCGAAAAGCTGCGACTAAATCTTTCTTTCCTTTGTATCGAGAAATAGGAATAAAAAATGCAAAGCTATTCCTTTCCGGGACCTTTCCAGAATCGTTTAATTCTTCATCATTACCAGATCCTGAAATCCCTCCAAAACTTTTTGAGAGATCATTCAATCGATCAATCCAAGGGTTTTTGAAAAACTCAAAGAATCGTGGAAATTTATATGATCAGACTTCAAAGGGGATAAAAAAATTAAGGGAAACGCGAAAAAAACTCAAAGAAGAAATAAAAAGTCTGGAAGAATTAAGGAAAGAATCGAATATTGCCGTTTTTCAGATTAAGATTGATGATTTTGTTGAAAGATTAAAGAAAAGATATCCTGAAACATCCGGTGATAGCTCATGGCAAAAATGGATCTATGCTAATACGTGGTTATTCGGGGTAAAGTACCAGGCAATTTTTGAAAAAGAAAAAGTCGGTTTTGATAATTTACCCGATTTTCTTTTCCTAACCCACGATGGATTTTTGGATATCCTCGAAATCAAACTCCCTCAACATGATGTAATTGATGAAGATTCCTCGCACCACGGATCCTACAAATGGACATCAAAAAGTGCTGAGGCAATTGGACAGGCTGTGAATTATCTGCATGAGATGGAATTGAATCAACTTCAAATTCAGCAGAAAATTCGGGAAGAATATCATATCGACGTATTTACGATCAAGCCCCGAGCATTCATCCTCATTGGGAATTCTGAAGATTGGGAAGAAAAGAAAATCAAAGCGTTACGAAAACTCAATTATTCTCTTCATGGAATTGAAGTATTGTCTTACTCGGATCTGAAATCCCGGGGTCAGAACATTATTAAATTGTTCAATGAATTGGGGGAATCAAAAAATTTAAACTGAGTAAACCTTCATCACTTCATCGCCGTAGTGGTTGATCACCTTCACAGCAATCTTCCCGGTATCCGGCATAGCGAATGGAAGGCTCTCATACCGGTACAAACTCTCCCATGCCGCTTCATCGATCTCCGCTTTGAGCGCCCTCTTCAGTTTCTCGTATGGGTCTTTGGTCTTATCACCCGTGAAGTACGCATGCCGGACAAAGAAGCTCTCCCCGTTGTAATCGGTGTCGATGAACCAGCAAGCGATATCATCGGTTGAGTTGCTCCGGATTGCCCCGGTGGTTGGATCATAGACATCGACACCTTTGATCTCAACAACGATCTTCTTACCCGGCTGCTTTTTGATCGCAATATCAGGCTCTCCGAAGACTACGAACAAATTACCGGCGCCGGTCTTCTTGAGCAGCTCATCCATGCCGAGATCATTGTTCATCCGGGCAGGAAGCACAGTGAGTTTCCCGTATTGTTTTATCTCATCGCTGATGTGCGGATCGAAGGCAAACCCGCAGACTATCATGAGGTCAAATCCGAGCCCCTTCACCGCTTCCTTCGCCGCCTCTTTGAGCTGCAACGGACCAACAGTTCCATGTTCAGGTCCGACAGAGATACCCACGCTTCTTGTGGTACCTTCTGCGTCAATATAGGTCCCCTTCGCATGAATCCATTTCCCGGCAAAAGGATCAAGCGATACAAATTTGATCCGCTCGTTCTTCACCCGGTTATCTACGCCGCTCTTACGGAGATTGTCAAGGATGATGGTGGTGAAATCCTGTCGGTCGTGAGCCTCTTTCTCGCTGACTGTCCCGTCCATGTTCTCGTCAGCGGGGAGGATGCGATGCGGCGAGAGGCTCTCGACAGTAAACGGCCCGGTGACCCGGACCCGTTTTGGATCATCGTAGGGTAGATCGTAGAGCATCTCGGTATCTGCCCGCAACGCAATCGAGACATCGATATCCTTCTGCCGCTGCTGCCGAAGATCCCACAGTTGCGAGATAAGCCCGGCGAGTTTTTCGTTCTCCTGCGCTTCGCGGGGGATTTCCCAATCTTCCCACTGCTTCTTTGCCGTCTTGTTAATCGATGCCCTAATGGGTTCGAGTTTTGCCTGGTACTTGTCGTAAATGGCATCAATATCTTCATTATGTGCGATTGATTTGAGCGTGATGTGTGGAACGCGATGGTACACGAATCCTTTCTTAATATCGTACATAGTGGGATACAACGGCGGGCGCTGTTTGGTGATCTCGCCTTCCTTGGCGAGCCCTTCTGGAGAATCGGAAAGAAGATAGTATGGGAACCGGGCGCTCATGAGTCGGGTACGGGCAAGGGCGAGGGCAACTCGGCTAGTATCGATGGTGATCCATCGGCGCCCCCATTGCTCGGCGACATAGGCACTGGTGCCAGAGCCGCAGGTAGGATCGAGCACAATGTCACCGGGATCGGTGGTCATAAGGAGGCAACGTTCGATGATTTGATTGGATGTTTGAACAACGTAAATTACATCAGGAGTACTCGCAATATCCGTCCATATGTTATTATATTCAAAAAATGGGAAATCATCAATTTTTCTTACGTACCTAATTGAATTACCGGTTTGAATTATTCGCTCTGCGTTAGATAATCGACCTAATCCCCTTTCAGTTGTAAGCCAACCTTTTGCTATCGCAGGGAGATAGCCCTGTCCGTTATATTTGAATTCAAAAAATGATGAACCCCCGGAACCAAACGTTGTTAAAGTTGTTGCCTGAAATGCTTTCCAGCCTTGCTGTAATAGCGTATCAATTTCAATTGTTGTTTTCGGAATGGGGCATCTCTCTTTTTTCGGCGATATTAATTGGTCATACCGAGCTCCAGATCCATGACCCACTCCCAATTTTTTCTCTTGATATATTGGATGATATCTTGCTTGAGTGATATCTTTAGCATACCACAAAACAAAATCACACGCCCCCTTCAAAAATTGAGAGGATAATCCAGCCATCTTTTGAACGGTAATTTGGGAAATGAAGTTCTCACTTCCAAATGTTTCATCTAACAACGAGCGTACAAGATGAACATTCTCGTCACCAATTTGAATAAAAATACTGCCAGATTGCGTTAACAATTCGTGAGAACTCGTTAAGCGTTCGCGAAGGTATGACAGATAACTGTGAATGCCAATTTTCCATGTATCTCGGAATGCACGGATCTGTTCCGGCTGTCTTGTAACTTCCTCTGCTTTACCATCTCTAACATCACGTTTCCGTGTGCTTACCTGCCAATTGCTATTGAACTTGATCCCATACGGCGGATCAAGATAAATCATCTGGACCTTACCTTTCAGTCCCTCCTTCTCGGCAAGCGATGTCATCACCTGTAACGAATCACCGAGCACCAGTCGGTTCGACCAGTTCTGCTCATGGTGGTAAAAGTCTACCCGCTGGTCGAAATCTTCTGGTAGCCCGTTGAAATCTGAAAAGAGATCCGCTTGGTAATCTCCAAGTGCTTCACTCAACCCACCCGGTTTTGAATGGGCAAGGAAATCCTCAATGATCACTTGCGGGTGAATTTTCTCCTGGATGTAGATAGGCAGCACGGGTACTTCCAGATCCTGTGCGTCCTGTTCGTCCTTGCCCTTCCAGACAAGTTGCGGATCGAGCGAGGTATCGCGGGGATATCGCATGATCTGGGGAGCTCGTTCATCATCATCCACAAAGTCCCGGAGTTCCTCGGTGGGGATATTCGTCCGCTTGTCCGCGTGCCGGATCGTATCAACCGGTGTGTTCTCCATTACTGCTTTTTTCCGTGCCATAACTCACTCCGAAACTCTCGTCTTCAGGTATCCCCTGATCGAATTCTTCACATTGTGCGGGTCCGTCACTTCAAAGAACGCCCAGCGCCCGAACCCGCCGTGGTTGTTCACCGCAGGAACCCAGAGCGTCTTAGCGGTACTGACCTTCGCCGCCTTCTCCGGTTTCCGCTCCCCCGTCACTTCAACGATCAGGTTGAGCGGGTTATCAATGCCATGTCCGTCATCCATCACCGCGATAAAATCCGGTATATACTGGTGCTCCTCACCTTCGAAGGTATAAGGAATCGTAAATCCGAGATGATCGTTCTTCACGTACCGGATCATCTCGTCCATATCCTCAAGCGCCATCGCCGTCTTCTGCTCCCAATCCTGCGTGTCCCCGACAACATAGTTCACGTTGCACTTATCAGCCCGGGTCTGGAAGGTCCCGCGAATCGTATCGAAATCCACAAACCGGGTTGTCCCCAGTGTATCGTATGGCTGAAGGATAGGCGTCAATCGCGGGTTTCCGGTAGCGGACTGCACGATTGAATGATAGATCCGGTCGGCGGCAGTATTCGCTGATTGAGTGAACCAGAGCAGCTGTACGAATGCGTTATCCTTGTAATCTACGCACTCCTCCAGCCATCGTTTGGTAATCCCGAGCAGCTGCGGGAACAGCCACGGCTTGTCGTTCCCGTCTTCATCCCGGAAATATTTCTCCAGGGTCACCTTTGCCAGCAGGAATGCAACCTCATTCGGGCGCCGGCGCTTCAGGTCATCCAACGTGTGAAAACTACTCTCCCCCACAACCGGCGCATTCTCCGTCTTAGTCGGAATATCAGCCGTGCTCAGCGCCATCCGGGAATCTTCCGAAAATGTTGCCGTTAGCTGCTCGCTCCCGAGCTCGTACCGATAGCCCCGCAGCCGGGGAAATGTGATCTCGCAGGAGATCCGCTCATCCAGCGCCCGCACACGCGTCGGTGTTGGCCCCAGTTCCGGTGCTGTGGTCGAACCGCTGCACGGGATGAATGAGAACGGGATACCATACACTTCTGCATATTCCGGTGTGAACATCCCCTTCTCGTTCGTCGCGTAACTCATCCGGCGCAGCGCACGCCCGACCACCTGCTCGCACAACAACTGAGTCCCGAACGCACGGACACCGAGAACGTGCGTCACCGTCTGCGCATCCCAGCCTTCCGTCAGCATCGAGACACTCACCACACATTTGACATGCTCACCGAGTTTTCCCTGTTTCCCCACCGTATTCATCACTTCGCGTAGGATATCCTCATCGGTCAGTTTGTCGGTATCCCGGCCCGGGAAGCGGACCCGGTATTCCGCCTTGAACTCCTCGATCTCACGGGATGCAATCTTCTTGAATTCCTCGCTCATCGACTCCCCGGACTCCAGCTGTTCACTGTCCACCAGAATCGTATTCGGGCGCGAAAGCCATCCTCCATGCTCATCATCGTTCCGGAAGATCGGCAAAGCCCCGGCCTGAACCACCGTTGCCTCGCCAATCTTCTTCTCCCAGCCGGCAATATGATCGAACACCAGTTTGGACACGTTCGTATTGTTGCAGACCACAATGAACACCGGGGGAGTCCGGCCTTTGGCCTGTGCCTCGACATTCTCCTCCCATAACCGGTAATATTTCTCATAGTTGCTGTACAGGCTGTGCAGGGCCCCTTCCAGTTCCTTTGGCAACACCGGCTCACCTATTATCGCATCGGTCCTGCGCCCTTTCTTCGGGAGTTCGTCCCGGATCCGCATCCAGATATTCCGGTATGTGGGCAATGCACCGGCCATAGAATCGTCGGCCACCGGCACACGTGGGACTTTCACGATCCCGGCTTCAATCGCATCGATCAATGAGAAGTCCGACACTACCCACGGGAAGAGCGTACCTTCCGACCATCCTGAACCTTTCAGGAAGAACGGCGTGGCTGAAAGGTCAAAGATATTTTTCACACCAATCTTCGCCTTTACCGATTCGATACCGGAAATCCAAATCCTCGCGTCCTTGTCTCGTGACTCAACCTCCTTGCGTTCATCACCCGTGACCTTCTCTGTTTCTCCTTCTGCCTTCTTCCAGTAACAGTGATGCGCCTCATCGTTTATCACAATGATATTCTTCTTCGTGCCGAACTCGCGGCAAACACGTCGCACAACCTGATCGGGAGTTTCGGTAAATACCCCGTTCTTCCCGTCAGCCAAGAGGGATTTTGTCAGTTTCCCCGCTTTGATCTTCTCGCGGGGCAGGAACGTGTGGAAATTTGTGATAATAATCTTCGCCTGCCCGAGTTTCTGGAGTTGATCGGTAGGAATGATGTCCCGCTGCCGGTAATAATTCTCTGGATCGTTCGGGAGCAGCACGCGAAGACGATCCCGTATGGTGATCCCCGGGGTGATGATGAGGAACGAATTAGTAAACCGGACATCCTGCGGATTTTCAAGTTTATTGAGTGCCTGCCATGCAATCAGCATCCCCATGACCACGGTCTTGCCGGTGCCTGTTGCCATTTTGAATGCAATCCGGGGCAGACCTGGATTCGAGCTCTCATTAGCCTCCTGGAGCATAGCCTCCATCCAGCTGTCTCCATAGCGGGATGCGGTTTCCGTCATGTAGATCGCTGTCTCCAGTGCCTCGATTTGGCAGAAAAAGAATTTCTTCTCGCGTTCGGCACTCGTCCAGTAATCGAGAAGTCTCCGTGTTGTTGACGTAACACCGGCATAGCCCCCATTACGCCAGAGCGAGATCCGTTCACGGATCCGGTTAACCATCGCGTTTTCCTCAATCCGATCCTGCGTCCATTCGGTATCAAAGGTGAGTTGCTTGCCTTTCTTCTTAGGCTGGGCAATAGGTACAAACCGGGAACTCGCTCGCCTACCGGTAATTACTTCATCAGTAATTCCTTCATTAGTGAATCGGAAATGTTTGTCCGGTTCGGTGAAAGGAGAATTGATTACAGGGTTTTCAATAACGATTTGAGGCATTTGAATATTCAAACGTTAATTCATTCTACAAGTCCGATAAAGATTCTGTTTTGAATTTTCCCCATCCCCACCATCCCCCCAACTCTATCGCTCATCAACAAGTCACGCATAAATCGCCGTCAGGAAAATATGAATATAGCCCGAGGGCCCGGGGCGTGATGCCACAATGATGGCAGGAATTGGAAAAACAATGGCAGATTTCGTACAGAACTCACAGACCAAGAGCGCAATCCGCGAACTCGCGGAACCGATTGCAGATGTTGCAGCGTTCAACACCATCATCCAGTCGGTTATCACCGGTAACCCGTTTGCGTGTGTATCGTATATGACCGCCGGGGTGACCCATGACCCGGTTGAAAAGACCAAGGAAGGGTACACGACCAAGATCGTCTTCCAGGACGCCGAAGCAAATACTGTCGGTAACCTGTCGGACAAGTTCACAACCATCGCAGGATTCAATGCGGGAGCCGCAGCAATTCTCGCAAACACAGCCCTTGCAACGGCTCACGGCGGAACTCCGTTCCGCGACACTGATAACGAAACGTTCAGCGCAACTCTCAAGTGCCACGACCCGAACGGCGAACTGTACATGGTGAATTTCAGCCGCAACCGGGTGACCCTGACATCCTATTCGGATGAAGCCATCCGGACCCGTGTCGAGACCTGGGCTGATACCGTAACGGCACTCGCCTAGAATCGCCCGACGATAAGACCCGGAGGGGAGAAGACCCCCCAGGTCCCCTCTCTTTTTGGTCCTCTCGTCTTTTGCGGAGGAACATTATGGATATTGAAACATTAGGAATTTTGTTAGGATCTGTGCTTCCGATTTATCCCGTCCTGTTTACGATCCATCAGAAGATCGGCAAATATGATGAGATTGTCGAGGAGTTCAAGAAACTCCGGGCGGAACATGAACGACACAAGGAGAACTATCATGGAACCTGAAATCGCTAAACAGCCGGTCGCAACCGTGACCGGTCTGTACCGGGGGAAATTCGGCGGGCTCGAACCGCTCACCATAGATAAGCCGCTCACCCGCGATGAAGTGCGGCGTAATCCCATCTTCTATGAATTGGACCTGCACCCGGAGCAGGGCGATGAGAACCTGATCATCGATGTGATTTACGATAATCTCGTACCCATCCGCCTGCAGGACCTGCGCCGGGGTACGGATATTCCGCGAGGAGTCCGGTTCTGGCCGGACTGGTTCGACATCCCGCCCTATGAGGAGATGCATGACATCGATGGTCGCCGGGTTTACCCGCGAGCGCCCGGTATCCACACGGTCCAGATCCGGACCGGTCGGCGCAAGTTCGCCCAGATGGGCCGGGTCCGGGATTTCAGTCCGGGGAATGGCGGGCACAGCAGCCCGGTCTTTGAGATCCGGATTGCGGAGAGTCCCGATGTTCGAGAATGAAGTGCAGACCCGGTGTGCCATCTGCGGCACCGGGGTCCTGCTCGGGATTGTCCTGGTGCTGGCCCATCTTCCTCTTCTTCTTCTCATCGTACCGATCGCGGTGCTGTTCCTTGGTCTCGTTGCGGACCCGGAGGAGACGCACGCGGTTTGGTACGGGATGCTGAACACGCTTGGCATCTTTGATCTCTCCGGTCTTACTGATGCAGAGCGGTTGAATTATTCCGATAAGCGGCATTACTTCTGGTTTGGCGAGGTCGGGATGGCCGCGATGCTGGCCGGGGTGTTCGCGGTCCCGGTCGGGATCTTCCTTGCGGGCCGGGCGGAGATCACGCTTGCGTTCATCGGAGCTGCGGTGCTGTTCCTGCCGCTGTTTGTATTCCTACCGAAAATTATGCAACAGGCAATGAAGGCGAATGCGGATGCAGCGATCGAGGCGTTCGGGAAGAATGAGCAGGTGAAGAGAGTCTTCTGGACTTTGTTCGTTGCAATGGCCGGGCTGGTCCTGGCCCGGGTGGTGGACCCGGTGACCGCTCACCAGGTGGTAGGGATTATTACCGGGATGGGGGGATGAAACGATCTCCCCCTCTTCATTTACCCTCCGTCAGAGTCCCCTTTTTATCTGGGGGTATAAACCATGAGGGGAAATAAGCCCAATTCGGGCTCCGTTTGCTAGACTCCAATCCGGAAAACCCCGTAAAACGGTCCGATTCAGTACGTATAAAAAATACTCCTGATTCTCCCTCCGTTTGCCAAAAAACGGCAGAATTGCATCTCTCTTAAAGCCCACCAAAGGCCCGTACATCGATGTGATTTTAGCCACCTATTTTACCCCATCCGGACCCCGAAAACCCTGCCGGAATGCGAATATGAGGGTCGTTTTTTCCGGGGGAGGTCTGAAAAACAGGGTTTTAGCCTGGAATACGGGGAGCCGGTCGCGGAGCAGGGGCGAGCACGGCGAAGCTGTGCGATGCGGGCGATGCGGGCGGCGATCAACACCAGAACCTGTTCAAAAGAAATTAAGTTTTTCTTCTTGAGGATGTTACGCTCAACGGGGCTCCGCCCCTCGCCGCGTGGGCTTCCCCGACCGAGTCAACCAATGTAGACAGAATTAAACACGAGCATGGAAGAATCTGATTATGAGTATTTTGGGAAAATTATATCCTGTGGTTATCCTCACAGCTGTTTTGATTGCAGTTTCTCTTCGCTTCATGATGTATGAATTCGACAATAATGGTCTCAGCTACTTTGCAGTAGTTTCAGGTTTTTTTGCTGTCGGTGTTCTTCAGATGTCGAGCATTTACATGAATGAAAAAATAAAAGAGATGCCCCTACCCGTGAAATACTGGTAAGTCTGCCGGCTTGTGACAGGTTCAGTGCTTCTTTAAAATTTCCTCCGTGAATATTGAATAATCATCAACCAACATCACACTCTAATCAACTAAAAAAAAATTAGAGAAGTACTGAGACTCTCCTAAGACAATCTCAAAGAAATAAGATATAGCAGAGCAAATAGAATTGCTAATTAATGTGTCATGCGTAAAGGTGCGTAAAAGTGTAAAGGTCGTAAAAGTGGAGAATCGCATAAGGAGATCGAGATATTATGAAGTCTAAACCAAAAAAAGCAAGCAGCTCTAAGACAGCCCGAATGGCAAAAATAGTGAACAATCAGTTTGATTCTGTTAATAGAAATATATTAAAGATAATCTCCGAGAGAAAAGAAATCTCTATTCAGGATTTAGCTGTTGAAATAGATCTTAATCCCAAAAATGTTGCTGTCAGGGCAAATAAACTTCAAGATGAGGGACTTATAATAAAATATAAAGGAAGCAAAAATAATAAAGCCTTTGTTAAATGGGTTGGTGGGGTTCCTGCCTTAGAAGACGATCTGGAATCTTCGACGAAAAATCATATTACTGGCGCACTACTGGTAGAAAGTTACGATTCAATGATATGTGATCCGTTTTCACCCTTCTCCTTAATTTTTGAAAATCATTGTTGGGAGGTAATAGAGAATTTCGCAGAGGGACTTAACGATCTCGAATTATCTCAACGGTTAGGTAAAGCTACATCATTAGATACAATTCGAAGAATCATGATTATCAGTTCAACCCACAACATAATTTCTATAAAAACAATTCGTAATTCTGCCGGCAAAGATATTTCCGCACTTTTTGAGCCTTTATATAAAATTGAAAAAGTTAATAAACAATATATGCAGTATTTAACGCTGATTCGGGGTTTGGCGTCAGCTATGAGTTATAAATTAGAGGGAAAGGCATCTGACAACTCTATTCATCCATTCGCACCTATTCTTGATCTGAATGAGCAAATTTTTGAATTATTCTCTGATATTGTATTGTCAGTAAAACAACCTGAAGACAGAGATATTCTTACGAAATCCCTCAAAAATTACGATTTTGCTCAGGATCTTGATCGACTATACAAACAAGAGAATTGGAGATTGAAATTAAAAAATTCTTCAGTTGTCTCACTTGATTCAAAATCTGATAATATTATCATCTCTAAAGATTTTTTTAACGATTCCAAAAATAAAATCCTTAAGGGGATGAAATGATATGGCAGATGATATTTTTACACCATACCTTTCAGATCCAATGGTACAAAAAATTCCTGAAAGATCCCTTTCACATTTGAATGACCCCAAATTGAATGATGTAATTAGGGCGTTAGATCAGATTACCCGGGGTGTTAGAGATTTTTCTAGAATACACCCATTAAGAAATCATCAAACAACGACCGGGCGCTTTAGTGCAACAATTAGTATTGCTCGTGCCCTCGCGTTTCTGGATACAGCCCATTCCACACAATCTGTAAATGAAATTGTTGAACGAATATGGAACGTAACACCAACCACTACCCAAAGGAAGAGCTTCAACGATAGTGTGTATGGTACTGTAATGTCCAATATGATATCAAGCGGAACAATTCAGTTTGATGCCTCAAAACAAAGAGTACAACAGGTAATGCCATACCCAGTGAGCAGCAAATTATACATTTACGATCATTTTTTACATAAACCTGTCATTTTCGATCAACAGAAAAACCATTTCAATATTATTCACAGTGTTCAAGATTTTCCCGAATTAACCTCCGTTCTTGAGACAAACGCTCCCAATCCGGGTGATTTTCCAAGAGATCTTTCTGCATTACAGAGCATAGATGTAATTCTCCCATATAATATTGGAGGAAGACCGTTCACATTTTCACAAACTTATATATCCGGCGAGAAGTCGTTTAAAACTTGGGAGGCAGTTCTAGAATCTGTAGATAATGTGAGGATTGGTCTACGAGAATTGCTTGTAATTCAAGGTGAAATGGGAGGCTATATTACACAAACGGAGATTTCGGAAATAACTGGGATGCCTCCGAGGATTGTAAATCGACTAATCAGAAATATAAGTAATATGGGATTAGCATTAAAAACCCGTACACTCCAAATGGGTGATGCACTTAGTCGACCCACAAGTGGCACTTTACTAAATATGAATTATTACGAATACAATAATGCCACCGATATATTACGATTGATTAGGAGTGTTCCTGATTCGCGATCTATACTAGAGACATTAAGAAGACACGGTACATTATCTGAGGATGATTTGTTGGATGAATATGAAGTGTCAATTGTTCAATCGGTCAGGAATACATTGGATGGGATGGGTCTTATAAGCAAAGAACCACTTTCAGACGGGATCTTAGTTATAGCACCGAACAAAAACGGTCAAAAATTCCTCTTTGATGTATTAGCCGTTGCTGCCAATTCGCGGATAATCACAGATCCTGATTATGATATTAAAAATAAATTATCGGCAATGTTTGAAAAAGTCGATGAAGATAAATTAAACAAGGTTACCGGGCAACTTACTTTTGATTTCTTCAAAGCACAAGAAGATGAATTAAGAAGATAATATCAATTTTTCATTACAATTAACAGATTTCACGATCCCCCAGACATTAGGTGCAAGTCTCATACTTTAGGTGTAGAATCGAGTTTAGGTGCAAAGTCGTTATGTCTTAAACAGTTCATCATTTTTTCCTGTAGTTTTATATTAGACTATATTTTTACTTTCGGATCTACTAAACCGGGATCGGTCCTGGGGTGACATGAAGACGCTCGGTCATGTTCACTCGTCCTCGTTCCGCTCGCTTGCGCTCACTGCACTCCGGCTCGCTTCACATCACCTCCCTGTTTCTCGCGGTTGACCGGGCACACGATGACGCCCCTGGCTCGTCGCGCTGCTCCAGCGCCAGCGGCTGCTCCCGCCCGCTCCTCACATACCGCTTCGCGGAATGTTCGTCGCTGTTGATCGTACTCATGCAGTACGCTCAGTGACACATTCACCCCGACCTCGCGCTGATGCACTCGCCCGGTGCGAACGTGGGCCGCTGCGGCCTGACAATCCCCCACCGATTTTATCGAAAATAGTGCGTTCAATTCCGGGCAATTCGATTACTCATCGTTTCACGCGACCCACAAAATAATTGCACCTAAATATATATTATGGAGTGTGCGGTGTGAAAGTGTATAGCCCTCCTTTTTCGATTTAAAGCCCGTAAAACCCCTAAAACCGAAACCTTAAATTCACACAAATCTATCTTTTACAATCGGGTCCAGGGGCTCATTGCAATTCCTGCAATTCCAGGACGTGTCCCCCGTAAAATCCGGTACGAAGGAGTACCTTATGAAAAAACTAAAAACCATTGGGGAAAGTTCACGCACTCATGCACCGGGTGAGAACGTGAATGACGAAGAAGGAAAAGCAGGGGCCATCGTCGCTAAACAAATCGCCCCTGCAACCACCCACCGAATACGAAGTAAAACAGTAGGGGCTGACTCAAATGTTGTGTCGAAAGATTAAAAATTCTTGTTCTCACCCGGTTCCTGGGCACGTAACCTGTAAAGAAATTACCATGATTGAAACCCGATTCGATACTGATGTTCCATGGAGGTCGTGATGCCCGGTAAAACGAAATCTCCAGAAAGCACCGTGGAGCAGATCGAAGGCATACCCCTCTACCTCGTCCCAAGAACCATCGCGGACCAGATCAAAAAGAAGCGTGAGACAATTACCTGCTTCGAAGTGAGAGAGGGAGCCAGGCATTACTATACAATAACCGTGAAGACTTCGTGATGCAGGTACATGACTAACGCTCAGTGACTCGTCCGCACAACGCATCAGGGGCTCGGACTCACCGCTGATGCGGTTCGTTACCTTCGCGCCCTGAAGCGGTGCTCCCTCGGGCCGCTGGGCCGGGACAGGATAGCCCCCTGATGGGGGCACGGGCTTCTTGTATGGGCGGGGGACAAAGCGACGGTTACAGGGCGCATCAGCGACCTGTCGATCGCTTTGTCGGGTGGGTCCAACCGGAGCAAATCACATTTTCCGATTAACTGGAGAACCGGGCTCCGAGCCGGGAGGGAGGATGCGAGCCGGAACACGGCGACCTTCGCCGTGTCGCGTGAGCATCGGGCGGGCCAAGGCAGATCAAAGCGGCTCAACAGGACAGGCACACGGCAGCAGTCCGGGCGGGTCATGGCTACACGGCGCGGTTACGGGGCGCATCAGCGACCTGTCGCGCTGTGTGCCTGGGTGGGCCAGCATGAACAAAAAGATATTGCCGGACGACGAATATTAGATCAACCCGGCAGGGCTCTTTTGATTGACCTCATGGTGACCCTGTCCGGGCCACTGTTTACCCGCAACAAAAAATAATTCTTTTCTTCATCCTGTGCAGCCACCATACAAAAAATTTCCCCAGTCCCCAGAGGGTGATCCGATTTCTTTTGTGCTGCCGTATCTCCTTCATGGTCAGCATGCTGCACCCTCAGTACTCCGATGGCAGCATAAGCACACCATCGACAAGGTACATCTTCCAGGTCCCGACCGGGAAATCCGTGTACTCGTAGTTCTGCTCGTAGATCGCCGGCATATCGCAATCTTCCCGGCAGGTCAGGATCGCTTTTCGATCCTCATCGACAACGAGCGCCCACAACTGAAACGGCATTTCTTTGACTTTCGGGTGATGCCCGAAGACAGCGCCGATATCGGAGAGCAGCCAGTGTGCCTCCGCACGGTCGGCCAGGTGCCCGATCCCGTCCGTGTGCATCAGACCGGTGAACGGGTCGCGGATGTACCGGGAAGTCCCGGTAAAATGGGAGAGGGAGGATTTTAGATCCAATGCTGCGATCATCGCTCCCGCCCCTGTGCCTCTGCTGGGATCCCGCTCGGCAGCGGATCGCAGACCCATGCGATCATATCCTGCCGCTGTCGTTCTGCGATAAGGTTGTCGAGCCCTTCCCGCTCGGCCCGGGCTTTCCATGAAGCTATGATCTCATCGTGCCTGCTGCGGAGATCCTGCGCATCTGCCTGATCCAGAAAAGCCCGCTGCTCCTTCTCGTGTATCGTGATCTCGATGCGTTCGAGTTCTTCGAGGACCTTCACTGGCAGGGCATCAAAAATAGTGTTCATGCCGTCACCCCTTCCACCGCATCGGTCCCGCTGGCGCTGGCAGGGACCGGGGCCGGAGCCCCGATCATAAAATCCGCTGCCTTCTCTGCCCTGCCTGCTGCATACATCACGAGATCGGCATCCGCCTTGATCGCTGTCGCCCAGTTCTGGAGATAGGCTGCCTGATTCTGGACAATCGCCGATGAATCAATACCGGTGAGAGCTGCCAGGTAAGCGCTCCCGATCTCGGCGACCAGTTCCTCGCGCCCGTAGGTGTCGGAACCGAAGCAGACCGGATCGGTCCGCTTGAACCGGTCGAGCCGTGGCCCGGTGGAGTGGACGCACTCATGAAACATCGTGGCGTAATAGTGCTCGGATGTTCTGAACTGGCAGATATCCGGGATGGTGATCCTATCCATCTGCGGGAGGAATGCGGCCCGATCTCCTGCGGTGATTGTTATATTTTCCCGGCCTGTGTAGTCATGAATGACCGCATCGCATCCGAGAAGGTGAGCGTTCTCCTTCACATCGGGGAGTTTGTACCCCTGCTCTATGTAATCGGTCTGTGCGACGTTGAAAACAACGAAGGCTTTCAGAAACCGGATTTGTTTTTTGTTCTCCGTCTCTTTGCCGTTCTTATCCGTCTTTGTCTCGGTCTTTACGGTCCGGCCCGCGTAGATAATCCCGTGGCCGTGTTCGCCCTTCTGGACCTGTAACCCTGCGGCGAGATACTGCCGGTAGGTTGCCCAAAAAGGAAGAGGGTAGGGACTGAGCCCGAGAATTAACCGGTTAAGCCCGGTGTATGATCTGCTGCTGAAAAGATTTCGCGGGCCGTTTTCGGTCCACGGTTTCAGCCAGGGAATTTTGCCTTCAGAGAGGGCTTTTATAATTCGTTCGTTGATCTGTGCTTTTACATCAGCGGCTTTCATGCGTGAACCCCGGCGGGCTGGGTGGCTGTAATCATGGCCTGCATGGTTGAAACGTTCGCGTATTTTCGTTCACCCTTGAGCATCCCTTTGATCTGCGCAAGCGGGGAGACGTACTGCACATCGTTGATCGTTATCATCACCGCTTTACCGGACCGGGTGATCCATGCCTTCCCGACCGGTGCCGCTTCCGAGTTTTTCATTACATCAGATATATCAAAGACCGGTGCGGGCCAGTGGTCTTCGAGCCTTCGGACTTCCCCGGCAGGAATAACCGCTTGCATAGTTTTGACATCGATACGGACCGAGCCGTTATAGAGGCGGGCTGCCCCTATGTGCTCGAACTTTACATCTGTGTTTGTTGTTGACCTCATGGTGATATTCACCATACATCTATCGACGTTAGCGCTTATATGTCTCCGCCGTGCGCAGTGTGAAAGTGAAGGCGGTGCGCCGTCCGATTTGCGAAATAAAGATTTTGCGTAGAATTTTGTTCACGCTTGGCCCACCCAGGCACACAGCGCGACAGGTCGCTGATGCGCCCCGTAACCGCGCCGTGTAGCCATGACCCGCCCACGCTGCAGGATATTTTCCGGTTTCCTGTTGGCATGAGATCGCTAGAGCAGGACCCGCCCGGCGCTCACGCGACACGGCGAAGGTCGCCGTGTTCCGGCTCGCGCCCTCCCCCCCGGACCGGGGCCCGTTTTTGGTTGTTTAGGGAAATGCATCTTGTCACGGTTGAGCCCCCCCGACAAAGCGAGCGACCGATCGCTGATGCGTCCGGTAACCGTCGCTTTGTCCTCCCACCCGTACACCGATCCCGTGCCCCCATCAGGGGGCTATCCTGACCCGGCCCAGCGGCCCGAAGGAGCACCGCTTCAGGGTGCGAAGGTAACGAACCGCATCAGCGGTGAGTCCGAGCCCCTGATGCGTCGTGCGGATGAGTCACTGAGCGTACTGCATGAGTACGATCAACAGCGACGAACATTCCGCGAAGCGGTATGTGAGGAGCGGGCGAGAGCAGCCGCTGGCGCCGGAGCCTGCGACAAGCCAGGGGCGTACTGCATCTCAACCGGGCAACTCCGGAAAAGCAAGGGAGGTGATGTGAAGCGAGTCGGAGCATCAGCGAGACGAGTGAACATGACCGACCGATCTTCATGAATCTCAAAACAAGTTCTCGTCGGGGAAGCCTGCGCGGCGAGGGGCAGGGCCCCGTTGAGTGCAACCTCCTAGGTAAATCTTCGTCGATGCTGCATGTAATCACGCTGGGATCGCCGCCCGTTTCGCATGCTTCGCACTGCTCCGCGACCGGCTTACCTAAAATTTTTACTGAAATTTTATGAGATTGAGCAAGTAAAAATGACACATTTTTCTATGTGAAAAGAGCATTACAGAAATAAGCGCGAATTGAGCAGCAAAAATGATTTAGACCTTAACCAACGGTCAGTACGCCCCGGCCGGGACTTGAACCCGGGTCAAAAGATCCGCAATCTTTTAGGATGTCCACTACCCTACCGGGACCCGATTACTTTCTGCTTTACATAAAATGTTCTCATCGCTTAAATAATTCACCATTAAAAAAATATTCAATTGTTTTAGCAGGATTCTTAAAAAAAAGTAATTGGTTATTCCTTAGATTAATTAATATTCCCTTGTCGTTTTACAGATATATTTATATTTGCTGCAACCTTGTTGCCACCAAATTCAATAAGATAATTTCCCATGGTACGGATTGTTAAGCGACGGGGATTCACTGTCCCATATTGTTTACTCTGACCAAACCCATCCTGAAGTACGATTTTACCGGTGGACTTTTCACGAACCGTCACTTCAAAATATGCATTCGGATCAAAATCATTGACTTGAACGGTGGTGAATTCATTGGAGAGTACTCGACTATCACCAGCAACCTTTCTTGTTGTATTGGTCACAGAGAGGGTAAAATCAATCAACATAGGGGGATTTTTCAGATCGAAGGAAACTGCAGATTTATTATAAGCAAAGGGTTGATTTCTAACGGAATAAATAATCACATAATCTTCCGGTATTTGGGTTAAGGAGGGAAAGGTATGATATCCATCGAAATTCGTGGTATTGGATGCTGACGTGGGTGCTATTGTAACATAAGGTGTTTCTATCGTTACATATATTGGAGATGTTGTAGGAACAATCGGCCCAGGAGGAAAAAGTTGGCCGGCTGTTGTATTACTTCCTGGTTTATCCTGCTGTTCGACAGGAGGTGCCACACATCCGGTTACACTGATAATGAGAACGATTATGATCCCCAAAATGAGAGAACCAGACAATTTTTTCATTAGTCAATAATTGAGTTTTTTATCGTAATTAAGTATTATTAAGAAATTTCAGGAAGATTTCTTAATTTTCCTTGGTGGACAGGATAAATCCAACTATTCCAGCCGGGACCCCGTCTTTTGTAGAGAGGGTGGATTTCTGAATTGTGATTGTGTGCTGCGTTCTACCGGAAAGGGTAATATTGCCTGAGTATATCAGCATACCCGGTTTTTTCAAGAGATCATCATTATGAGAAGTCAAGATCTGGGTATCTTCTGGATCAAGGATTTCATGACAGGTTTTTCCGGCAATCTCAGAAAAACTCTTGCCGATAGCCCGGGAAAAGGACCGGTTACAACCCAGGTACCTGCCATGAGTATCCATATAAAATAACGGGCTGGGAAACATATCGATTATATGCTGTAAAAAGCCCAGCTGGTTTTCAAGTGCATCCTGTGCGTGCTTCCACTCAGTGATATCAGTAATTATAATATAATGCAAAATCGAGTTATCGTGTTCTACTGATATAATACGGCTGTAGATATAACGCCGTGTGCAATCTTTCCTGATAATCCAGAACCTGAGATCAGACGGCACATTCCGGGAAATAAGACAGTCATCAATATTCTTTTTGACCCGTCCTCGATCTTCCGGGGCAGCAAGATCCTGGGGGGTAAGTGTTGATAACTCATCATGGGAGTACCCGAAGATCTCTTCTACTCGATCATTTGCATAAAGAAACCTGCCATTGTTGTAAATTAAAATACCATCCTGAAGATTTTCTGCCATCAGGCGGAACTTCTCTTCACTTGAATGCAAAGCCTGTTCGGCAGTTTTTTTTACCGTAATATCTTCAAGGATAATGATCATTCCTTGTTTACCGTCATCGAAAACGGTAGGAAGAATCTTCTGGTAATAAAACCGGGGTGTTGGTTTTATGATCCCAATCTCCGAATCGAAAATCCCTTTTTTCAATGATTGCTGTACCTGCTTAATAAATCCTTCCGCCGATGATCCTATTACTTTTAGCGAGGAAAATCGGCTTCCCAGAATTTCTTCCCGTGATTGTTGAATAAACGCAAGGAATGGATCATTGATCCGGATAATACGTTCTTCTTCATCGAGAATAAGAATCATATTATTAGTGTAACCTATTATGGAATCCAAAGGAACCCGGGATGCGAGAGAGAAAACTTTTGCTTTTCCATAATTACGCATCTGGACATGACCGGAAACTTGCAGGATCCCGAGATAGTGCCCCACCGAATGTTTGTTCTTGTTAAGTGCGCGTGCAATTTCTGTGATACTCATACCATGAGAGGAGTTTTTTAATATCTCTTTAATCTGAATGAGCTCTTCTTTAACAGGTTCCATTGTAGCAAAACTTCCGTTCAAATTCTTATCCTATTTTGTTTGAGTACCCCATAAAGGTATCACATATATGTAACCCTTGTTGATTACATATAACAAGAAAATATAAATACGAATCAAACCATTATTAGTACCACACTAACAATGTCAAAGCAAAAACAAAGACGCTTGCAGCACAAATTTAACACACAAAAACTGTAACGTGGAAACAACAAAACCGTGGAGGCTCAATCGATGACAAATTATCTCAAGATATTATGCATGCTATTTATTCTTTATGCATGCCTGATTACACCTGCAATGGCAGGAACAAAATACATGGCTGGCAGTCCTGAGTTGTCAGCATATATTTCTGGTACCAACGAGTTCAGTCCGGGTACTGAGGTCCAGATGACCGTTGTTATTGAAAATACCGGGCTCAATGAATTCAAATTTGTCGATTCTGGCATCGTTGATCGCGATGATCAGCCAAATACCGCAAAGTTCCTGACCGTCAGGTTAGAACCCGGAAATGCCCCCCTTGTCATCAAATCCGAAACCCAGATGCTGGGCGATCTTAAAGGAGCGAGCAGTGTAAATGCCGTCTTCACAACCAAGATCAATGCAGATGCACCTGCTGGAACTTACAATCTGCCGCTCGATGTAACTTATACTTACCTCCAGACTGCCGACCAATATGGCGTTGATACAATACAGTACTCTTATAAAACAATTAACGAATCAGTCACTATCCCCATAAAAATTAAACCGGAGGTTTCAATTGATGTCCTTTCAGCAGTTCCGGAGCACCTGAACGTAGGAACTGAAGGGTACATCAACATGAAAATAAAAAATACAGGATCCGACAACGGTTCTAAATCTATTGTAAAAATTACCAGAAATGGTAATAGTCCCATCATCCCAACCGATAGTAGTGTGTATATCGGAGATTTTCCTCCTGGCAGCACCGTGGATTGCCGGTATAAAGTATCCGTTTCCACGGATGCGCAAAAACAAACTTATCCAATTGATGTTACCGTTGTGTATGAGGATAATGAAGGGGACTTTGTTACCTCCCGTAGTGATACAGTTGGGGTACCTGTTGGGGGAAAAGCAGATTTTGCGGTGACATCACCTCCTTCTGAAATGAATCCCGGAAATAAAAAAGTTATTAAGGTCGAATATAAAAATACCGGAGATACCACGGTAAAAAGTGCGCAGGCACGGATAAGTGCGGTTGATCCCTTTACCAGCAATGATGATATTGCCTATATCGGCGACCTGAAACCCGGCGAATCCCGGACTGTGTCGTATGTCATGAGCGTTGATCGTTCAGCAACCATCAAGGAATATGGTCTTGACTCGGAAATACGGTACCGGGATGAACTCGACAATACGTATATCTCCGATACTATGAAAGTGAAAGTGGATGTAACCGCTCCCACCGGTGCAACTGCCATTCTCTCCAACCCGATCTATCTCTCAATTATCGTTGCAATTATTATTGGTGCAGTCTACTTAGTTTATCATTTCCGGAAGAAAAAATAATTTTTTACTGATTTTTTTTAATCAGAGATAGTTCACTGCATAGCTCAATGAACGAAAGCACAAAATATTGGAATAGAATTTTTTTTAATATATATTAACATCATTGCTCCTCGCTGAAACTGGTGGAATTTTCTGCACATTCCCTCAAAGGTCAAAAATTATTAATACAGGTCGATTCAACATTTGGATGAAAATTTAGTTGAGTTAATTCAAGTGAATTTGTTTGAGTGGAAAGATCCGATCATATGAGGAGATATAATGCACATTATGGAAGGGTTCTTACCGTGGCAATGGTGTCTGGTGTGGTGGATTGTTGCTCTGCCCTGCCTCCTGCTCGGAATATTTCAGTTGAAAAAAATCCTTGCAACTGACCGGGAGGCACTTCCCCTGCTCGGGGTTACGGGAGGATTTATCTTTATCCTGTCATCCTTGAAACTTCCTTCCGTTACCGGCAGTTGTTCACATCCCACCGGAACAGGACTCTCAACTATTTCCTTTGGACCATGGATCACCGCAGTTGTCTGCGCAATCGTTCTCCTGTTCCAGAGCATGTTTCTCGCACACGGGGGGTTGTCGGTTCTTGGTGCTAATATCGTATCCATGGGAATTATCGGACCTCTGGTTGGGTATGCGTTATACCGGATCCTGAGGGATACTTCTGTCAATATCTACATTACCGTATTCCTGGTAACTGCCCTGGCCGATATATTTACCTATATAACAACATCACTAGAACTTGCACTCGCATACCCTGCAGAGACCGGGGGATTTGTCAGCTCATTTGTCCTTTTCCTGAGCATATTTGCCATTACGCAGATTCCCCTTGCGATTGTCGAAGGTATTGTCCTTGCCCTGGTGTTCAAATATATCGTAGCCCTCAAACCGGATATCCTGATCCGGCTGAAAATCTTCTCTGAAGAAAAAATCAATGCTGCACGGAATGAGATCTCATGAGATTCAATTATTCACTTGAAGTCCTGACCGTGATTGCGATTTTTGCATTCTGTGCAATATTTCTATACACGAGTTCAACAATGAGCGGGGCAGAATTTTCCGGCTCCGATAATGTCGGATCAGGACTCATCGCAAAACTTTCCGGTACACCAGTGGAAAAATTCCAACCACTGATCCCCCAGTGGGAACCGCCAAGCAAAGAGATCGAGTCCTGCCTGTTTGCATTCCAGGCTGCCATAGGTGGGATTCTTGTTGGCGGTGTATTCGGTTTCTGGATTGGACAGAAAAAGAAAGCATAATCGATACAGAGCGTGACTACTATCTATGTTTGAGGAACTTCTGGAAGATATTGCCCAGAAGAACGGACTCCGTGAGGTAAATGCATACCTGAAACTGGCAGCCGGTATTGGGGCAATCCTTCTCTGTCTTTTCTCAACGAGTTATATTGCTCCGCTTTTTATTGCCGTTATTCTCACCGCAACAATTCTTATCCTGGCACGGGTGGATGCAAAAACCTATTCAGAGCTCTTTATTTTTCCTCTCTGGTTTGCTATAATGAGTGTAGCCGGCATCGTTCTCATCACAGGTGGACAGGATATATTCTGGAGATGGGATATCCTGCCCGGGTTCTCATTATCCATCACCCGGGAAAGCATAAATCAGGGCATGTTTGTCTTCTGTCGGGTGATTGGCGGAATGTCTGCAATGTGTTTTATTGCCCTGACAACTCCCATGACAGATATCTTCATTGTGTTACGCCAGTGCAGGATTCCCGAAGTTGTAATTGACCTGATGATGATCATCTACCGGTCCATCTTCATCCTCATCGACCAGGTTATCCAGATTTACCAGGCACAAGTCATGCGTCTTGGCTATTCCACGTTAAAGGAATCCATACACTCGTTTGCATCGCTCTGTGGGGCTGCATTTATTGCCAGCTGGGATGCCGGGGATGACCTTATTCGGGCAATGGATGCCCGATGTTATGACGGGAAATTTGCCCTGCTGGGGGAAAACCGGCCTGTCGAAAAAATTCCCTGTCTTGCAGTAGCGATATTTCTTACGCTTTCTGCCGCTGTTGTGATTGTATCAGGAACTATCACGATAATTTAAGGACCAGACCATGAGCAGCATCATACTTGAAGCCCGCGATATCCGTTATCGTTACCCGCGGGGAATGGAAGCAATCTGTGGTATCAGTTTCCATATCCGTAAAAAAGAGAAGATTGCTCTTGTCGGTCCCAATGGTGCTGGGAAATCCACGCTCCTGACTATGTTCAATGGCATGATACGCCCGGACTCTGGAGTTATGCTCTTTGATGATCAGCCAATCCGTTATGATACTGTATCGTTAAGGATGCTGCGAAAACGCGTAGGGTTTGTCCTCCAGAACCCGGACCGCCAGATTATTGCCCCGACCGTGTACCAGGATGTGGCATTCGGGCCGACAAATCTCGGGTATAGTGAAGCCAATGTAAAAGAGGCCGTGTCAACTGCGCTCCGGCATGTCGGGCTTGAGGGATTTGAACGCCGCCCCCCACACCAGTTATCCGGCGGAGAGAAGAAACGGGTGGCAATTGCCGGGGTGCTGGCAATGGACCCGGATATGCTTGTCTTTGATGAACCCACCAGCGGTCTCGATCCGTCAGGATCAGAAGATATTATGGAACTACTCGATGAATTGAATCATGAAGGCAAGACCATCATCATTTCCACCCATGATGTTGAACTCGCGTACCCGTGGGCAGATCGCGCTATCCTGATGACTGATGGAAAAATCCTTCATGAAGATATTCCTGAAGTAGCGTTTGGCAATCTTAAATCCGTTCGCACGGCTCACTTATCCCTTCCGACTCTCCTTGAATTGCACATGGAACTCCAGAAAAGGGGTTTTTTACTACCCGGGAAAAAACCCCGTACGGTGCTGGATATGATGCACTGCATCGAAACGTTATTTGAAAAAACCAGAGCACAAAACCAGCACGGCATGATTACCGTATGCAATGTTGATCTGGATTGCCAGGAATATCTGTCGGAATGGATATCGATGCATAACGGAATTTGTACAGGTGCCATGGGCACACGGGCAAAGCAGTGTGCGGAAAATTCCCGGATTCATCTGGATTTTACTTATGGCGTTATAGACAAATGTATTCTCAAAGCCCTGTTGGGAGAGGATTCCCTAATACTCACAACGGAGAGCATGGTCAAACGCGTGTACCAGAGAGTGGATGCATATTGCCTGGAAAGTGGAGTTCATATTCCTGTACATCAACTCACACCACCGCCAAAAATACTCAATGAAAAAAACGGAAGCGTGCCATGAATCCGGTTCCCCGCATAGTTATCGCAGGCACCCACAGCGGATGTGGCAAGACAACGATAGCTAGCGGCATTATGGCTGCACTTACCCGGAGGGGATTGAAAGTCCAGCCATTCAAAGTCGGGCCGGACTTCATCGATCCATCTCATCACACCCGGATCTGCGGACGGGCTTCACGGAACCTGGATCCTTTTATGATGGGCGAAGACGGCTGCATCGATACATTTCTCCGGGCAACGCAGGGTGCAGATGTTGCAGTGATCGAAGGCGTTATGGGCATGTATGATGGCATTGATGGTTCCGATATGGCGAGTACAGCCCATGTCGCACGGATCCTAAAAGCCCCGGTTATGCTGGTAGTGGATGCCAAAGGCATGTCCCGCAGCGTCCATGCACTAATCAACGGATACAAGAACTTTGATCCAACCATCTTATTTTGCGGAGTGATCTTCAACCGGATAGGAAGCCCTCGTCACCGTTTAATGATTGAACCATCATTAACTATCCCTGCTTTTGGATTTATTCCCCGTAAAGAGGAACTAGCTGTGGAAAGCCGGCATCTCGGTCTCAGGATGGCACATGAATCGGGAAGTATGGGGGAGTTTGGAAAGATCATTGAAGAGAACTGCGATCTGGATGCACTGTTAGCTGCTGCGCATCAGGTTCCATCCTTGCTAAACACGAATAATATTCATGAATGCAAACCGCAGATTCGGACAAAAATTGGTGTAGCGTTCGATGAAGCATTCTGTTTTTATTACCCGGATAATCTTGATAATTTTCAGAAGGCGGGAGCAGAACTGGTTTTTTTCAGTCCTCTCTCCGGTTCACTTCCGGTAGTCGATGCAGTCTATCTTGGCGGGGGTTACCCGGAACTCCATCTTGCCGCGCTTGAAGCATCCCGGTGCACGCACGAACTGAAACACGCTGCTGATTCGGGTATGCCAATTTATGCGGAATGTGGTGGACTGATGTATCTTACCAAAGAGATTCGATCGGATACAACTTACCGGATGTGCAACATCCTTCCCGCTTGTGCAGAGATGACCGGCCGTATCCAGGCGCTCGGTTATGTAAAAGGGGAGAGTATTGACGGTCATCCCTTCCTTCCATCGGGCCAGTCGGTTACCGGTCATGAGTTTCATTATTCGCGATTGGATCCCTCGTACGATGCCAAGTACGCATTCCGGCTATCTCGGGGGAAAGGTATTGAGGATGGAAAAGACGGGTTGATCTCGCAAAATGTCGTAGGCTGCTATACGCATGCATACTTCACCACGTCATTTGCAGAAGCCCTGGTTAACTCTTCTTTGCTGTTTTCACGACAGTAATAAGTATTTACTGCCAGGATTGTAGGGATTCTTTCTCCATTATTGTCCTATTAAACAAAAGTTGATAATCCGATCTTTGTAATTGGGGGAATATTCTCTTCTTTTCATGATTGATAACTGGGGTCACCCAAAATGTGTTTTTTGACGCTTCCCTTCGACATCGGGGCGATTATTTCATTGCATCGCGGAATGCATTAAAGCTAAAAAAGGGCGCTGTGACGTCAGTTAAGTGATGATCCTCCAAAGGAAAAGAACCAATAAGACGTTTTTTCCACAAGGGATATAATTGTCATACTGCGAACCTATCATCACCAGTATACTGGGGAAAATTCATGCGTAGCGATGAAGTTAAATCCGGATACCAGCGGGCTCCCAACCGTTCGCTCCTGCGATCCCTCGGGGTCACTGAACGGGAGATGGGACTGCCGTTCATTGGAATTGCAAATGCCTACAATACGATTGTCCCCGGACACATCCATCTCAGGCAACTTACGGAGAAAGTCCGTGAAGGGATAGCTGCAGCTGGCGGCGTCCCGTTTGAATTCGGTGTTATCGGTATATGTGACGGGATTGCGATGGGCCACGAGGGTATGCGCTACTCGCTGCCTTCGCGGGAGAATATTGCTGATTCCATTGAACTGATGGCTGAATCACACAGGTTTGATGGGCTTGTCTGTGTCGGAACCTGCGACAAGATCGTCCCGGGCATGCTGATGGCAGCAGCACGGACCAATATCCCCACGATCGTTCTTACCGGTGGGCCTATGCTCTCGGGATTTCAGGAAGGAAAAGAACGCTCTCTTATCGATGTGTTTGAAGCAGTCGGAAAAGTAGCTGCAGGAACCATGAGTGAAGAAGCACTCTGTGAGTTAGAGGGGTGTGCCATGCCCGGATGCGGCAGCTGCCAGGGCCTTTACACGGCAAACACCATGGCCTGTATGACCGAGGCTATGGGAATGTCACTTCCCGGATGTGCTGCTATCCCGGCAGTTGATGCTGGAAAATTACGGATTGCGCGAGAGACCGGAGAAGCCATCCTGCCCCTTGTGAAAAATGGAATCAAACCGCGGGATATCATTACAAAAAAGAGTCTCCGTAATGCAATCCGGGTGGATATGGCACTGGGCGGATCGACCAACACAGTCCTGCACCTGATGGCAATTGCGGTAGAAGCTGATATCCCCCTTACTCTTGAGGATTTTAAGACACTCGCAGATGAGATCCCTCACCTTTGCTATATGCAACCGTCCGGTCCGCATTCAATGCAGACCCTCCACCGATCAGGAGGTATCCCGGCTGTGCTGAAAAGACTTGAATCGTATCTGGATGACTGTATCACGGTCTCAGGTAAAAAAGTTCTTGACATTGCAAAAGATGCACGCATCAGAAATGATGAAATTATCCGGGATATTAAAAATCCAATAAACCGGGAAGGAGGACTCAAAATTTTATCGGGTTCCCTTGCACCAGACGGCGCTGTCGTCAAGAGCGCGGCGGTACCAAAGGAGATGTGGAAGCACGAAGGGCCCGCCCGCGTTTTTGATGGCGAAGGGCCGGCCATGAAGGCGATTCTAGCCCGTGAAATCAAGGAAAAAGATGTAATCGTCATCAGGTACGAAGGACCACGGGGAGCTCCAGGTATGCCAGAAATGCTTTCTCCCACATCTGCACTCATGGGACTGGGATATACCAAGGTAGTCCTGATCACCGATGGACGGTTTTCCGGGGGAACACGGGGGCCCTGTATCGGGCATGTTGCGCCGGAAGCAGCGGTTGGTGGACCGATAGCACTGGTCAAAGAAGGAGACAAGATTTTTGTTGATCTCTTCACAAAAAAGATCGATATCCTTGTTGATGCAGCCATTCTTGAACAGCGGCGAAAAATCCTCAAACCCCATACCAGGAAACTGACCGGGGTCCTTGCACGCTATGCAAAAACCGTGGAACAGGCAAACCTCGGTGCTGTGCAGCGTTAACCAAAACGGGAATTTTCCCTTTTGAAATATCTTTTTAAAAATTATTGTGTTGTGATTATTGTATTGTACATTATTGGTTCAGGATCCGACTTTTCCTCACCGATATCATATACCAAAGACACATAACGGCTCGTGAAAATGAAATAGGGCACATAGAGTATGATCATGACAATCACGCCAATAAGATCGCCAAATATTGGGATTAATGAGAATACATTGGTAACCATACCAAAAATAAAGCCGATTACACTGATCACAATTAGCGCTAACAGGTAATTCAACCAGCCAATCCTGCGGATGTGGGACACGATTGCAGAAAAATTAAACGCTTCTGCCATGCTGCCGGTCCGGGCGAACCGGACCACGCCAAGAAATGAAAAAATACTGATAATAATCCCACAGAGGACTGCAAGCAGGAGCAGAATTGCCAAAAAACCAATCGCTGAGATAAATTCCGGATGAACTAGTATCCATTGCTGAATCTGGGCATCGGAAAGAGATGATGGATCCTTATGTGGCGCTCCCCCGGCAATCAACGTTGATAACAGCGGAAGAAACGCGATGATAACCAGCAGGATAACGGGGATGATGTACACCACCTCCACTACGAGCAACTTCAGGCCATCGATAAACATCGAACCCCATTGTTCAGGTTCTGGGGCCGGTTTTACTCCCCGGAAAATACGTACCATATAGCCGAGAATCAAAGGGAATAGTATCAGACAGCCTATAAGAATGAGCCACCGTTTTGTTCGTCCCCATACACCCTCTTTAGTATAGGCAAATGTCTGATCAAGCATTGAACCATAATCCATAAAAACCACCAGATTAGTAAAAATCATAGAATTTTTGAAAGTAAAAAGGCTATCCACCAAGAATAACACTTTTTTTTCAGTGATTTAAAAAAAAGATTGATTTTTATGCAGAACCTGCAGCATCATAGAGCTGGCAGACATAGCGGGAGATAAACAGAGTCCATGGAGCAATGAGGCAGAGATAAATAAGGATTCCCAGGTACGGGATCATCATCAGGATCGTAACGATGATTCCAAAGATAATTCCAACGACGAACAAGACAACAATAGCAATAATATAGGGGACCCAGCCGAGTTTTTCGATCGTTGCAAGGATTGCGCTGAAGTTGAATGCCTCACCAATGCTTCCGGTCCTGGCAAACCGGACAATTCCGATAATCTCAAAGACGGCGATAACAATCGCAAGAATGAGCATGATTATCAGGCCGATAGCCATAGCACCAATTGCTGCCATCATTGCTGTTGTATCCTGGGTTACTATTGCAACTGCAGATGCACCGATAACAAGAACCCAGACAATGATGAGTGGTATTGCATAGATGAGAGCGACGATTACATACTTGATACCGTCAATGAAAAGGGTTCCCCAGTCTTCGACTTCAGGAGCGGGTTTTTCCCCTCTCAGAATTTTCATTGAATAGCCTGCAAGGGGAAGTCCAAGAAGGATAGTTGCGATGATAAGCATTACCCACTTGTTCCACTTGCCAACAACTGCTTCCTTTGCGTATTCAAAGGATTCTCCAACCATACTTCCATAATCCATTATTTCAAACCTCTTAAATGCTGATTCTGTCAATCATCCATGACACTAAGCCACAAACGATTTAAATTACGTATGATCACTTCGCAGAATATATATTTATCGCGTATTGTAATAAAAAATTTAAAAAAAAAGGATAATTACCCCTTCATTCTCAAAATAAACTTGATACTGCTGCACGTTTACTTTTTCTATTTATTCCAAATAACTGGTGGATTGAAGGAAACGACAGGTAAATCTTTTTTTTGAAAAAAAATGAACAAATGATTCAATGCCTGAAGTACCGTATACCCGTAAAAACCATCGCCATGTGTAAGCGGTTTGCGGCTTCAATAACTTCCTTATCCCTAATTGATCCACCTGGTTGCACAAGTGCTGTTGCACCAGCTTGTGCACCAACTTCTAGCGTGTCGGGAAATGGCAGGAATGCATCAGAAGCAACTGCTGATCCTTTAAGTGAACTACACGCTTTTTCTATAGCAATCTTTGCTGAATCCACCCGGCTCATCTGACCGGCACCAATTCCCAAGGTCCGTTTCTGATCGGCAAAGATGATCGTGTTACTCTTTGTGTGTTTGCAGACTTTCCAAGCAAGTTGGAGAGCTTTCATCTCATCAGGCGTTGGATCCCTGTCCGTAATCACTTCCCAGTGTTCCTGGTATTCCGGGGTTCGCTGTACGAGTACTCCTCCATCAATAGTACGAATTTCATCAGCTGGGGAAGGTGGGGGAAGAATGAGCACTCTCATTGTATCTTTCCGGCTCATGACAGAGAGTGATTCTGGTGAGAATGATGGTGCCACAACCACTTCAACAAAGGTTTTGCAAATCTCTTCTGCCAAGATACGATCCACTTCACGATTTAATGAAATTACAGATCCATATGCAGAAACGGGATCAACATCTCGTGCTGATATATACGCATCCAGCAGATTCTCTCCAACAGCCACACCGCAGGGATTATTGTGTTTGACGATAACCGCGGCCGGCTCTACAAACTCCCTCAAGAGGCCGGTTCCGGCATTCACATCGAGATAATTATTGTAAGACATCTGCTTGCCCTGCACGGGTTCAGTACCCGCAATGCCGCTGGTTCCATAGACTGCAGCCTTTTGGTGAGGATTTTCTCCGTATCTCAGGGTCCGGCCCCCGGTGAACTGGATGGAGAATGTAGTCGGAAATGGGTTTTCAAGCCGGTAAAGATAATTACTGATCGCTGCATCATAAGCAGCAGTTCGCGCAAATGCTTTTCTTGCAAGGTCCAGGCGCATATCAGCAGTTAAACCAGTGTTGCAGATTGCATTCATAATATCCTTGTAATCTGAAGGATCAACAATCACGCCAACATCGCGATAATTCTTTGCCGCAGCGCGTATCATGGCTGGTCCACCGATGTCGATGTATTCTATCAGATCTTCAAGTCTCATCTGTTTCTGGGACATCTTTTCAAACGGGTACAGGTTTACGACCAGAAGATCAATGCGATTGATACCATGTTTTTGCATGACTGCATCATCAATCAACCGCCGTCCCAGTAGCCCTCCATGAACTTTTGGATGCAGGGTCTTGACCCGTCCATCCATCATTTCAGGAAAACCAGTATAATTCGAGACTTCGGTAAAAGCAACTCTGGCTTCTGCCAGTGCCTTGCCGGTCCCCCCGGAGCTCATTATGCTGTATTTTTCCCGGATAAGCTCCCGCGCAAGTTCGACGATCCCCGTCTTGTCCCAGACGGAAAGCAATGCCCATTTCATGGTCTATTGTATGAAATACAGGAGAGAAAAATGTATGCTGGTATATGATAATTAAAAAACCAATTATTCGACAGTTGCTTTTATAGGATTTCAGCGGATGAAATCCTTAAACATTATAATAAATTCTATTGAATAGGGCCTTAAATCAAAATCTGGGCTAATTTTAAACGCGATAAAAATAATGGCCCTGGTTTTAAGTCTTAAATACCAATCCCCCCCCATAACGGCGATTCCAGTTTATGGATTATGTAAATATATATATAGAACTACAATACAACAGATATGAGAAAAACGTAAAGGTCGCACTATGACTAATGCAGAACCCAGTAACGAACAGACTTGCGAAGAATGTGCCGGCATTTCGGATAGTGCCCCTTTGAGCGCCGAAACGGATCCAGCCGTTCTGGATGAGCAGAAGAAGGCATTTTCCGAACTCAATGATCGGTATTTACGTCTTGCTGCGGATTTTGAAAATTTCAAAAAACGCACAGCGCGTGACCGGGAAATGATTACGAATCTTGCAAATGAACGACTCGCAGTTGATATCATAGAAGTCCTCGATAACTTTGAGCGGGCAATAAAAGCAGATGATGCTCACTTGCGCGAAGGTATCGTCCAGATTCAGCATCTGCTCTATTCACAACTGCAGCGCCACGGCATCACACCATTAGATGCTCTCAAAAAACCATTCAATCCTGCAGAGCATGAGGCAATTGCGCATGTGCCTTCCGAGGAAAATGAAGGAATCGTTGTCGATGAAGTGGCACGCGGGTATCGTATGCATGACAAAGTAATCCGGCATGCAAAAGTTGCAGTATCAAAAGGAAAGTAAGTAAAAGGAGGTAAAAAAAATGGCTAACGATAAAGTTTTGGGAATTGATCTGGGAACAACCTACTCCTGCATGTCCATCATGGAGGCGGGAAAGCCAATTGTGATCCCGAATTCCGAAGGTGGACGAACAACAGCATCGATCGTTGCTTTTACAAAAGAAGGTGAACGGTTGGTTGGCAGTCTTGCAAAGCGGCAGGCGGTAACAAACCCGCAGCGGACAATCCAGTCCATCAAGCGAAAGATGGGTAGCAGCGAAAAGATCAAAATTGATGATAAGAACTATACTCCGCAGGAAATATCATCGATGATCCTGCAGAAATTAAAAATTGATGCTGAAGCCTATCTTGGCGAAAAGATCACAAAAGCGGTTGTCACCGTCCCGGCATATTTTAATGATGCCCAGCGCCAGGCAACCAAGGATGCGGGAAAGATTGCAGGATTAGAAGTACTGCGTATCATCAATGAACCAACCGCAAGCGCTCTCGCGTATGGTATTGACAAGGAACAGGACGCAACGGTCCTTGTCTATGATCTTGGTGGTGGTACGTTCGATGTCTCAATTCTCACGCTCGGAGACGGTGTCTTTGAAGTAAAATCCACAGCAGGTAATAACCATCTTGGCGGCGACGACTTCGACCAGCGAGTCACCGATTATCTTGTTGAGGAGTTCAAAAAGAAAGAAGGCATCGACCTTCGTACCGATCCGTATGCCATGCAGCGCCTGCGCGATGCTTCGGAAAATGCCAAGATCGAGCTCTCGCAGCGCCAGAGCACCAACATCAATCTGCCCTATATTACACAGGACAAGAGCGGTCCGAAGTTTTTGAACATCGACCTCACCAAGGCAAAACTCGAACAACTTATCGGTGATCTGGTCGAATCAACGGTCGGCCCGGTCAAACAGGCGCTCAGTGACGCAAAGCTCGAGGCAAAGGACATCGATCATGTCCTGCTCGTTGGCGGGTCAACCCGTGTACCACTTGTTCAGGATACAGTGAAAAAGCTTCTCGGAAAAGAACCGGATAAAGGACTTAACCCGGATGAATGCGTTGCCCTCGGTGCAGGTATCCAGGGTGCAGTCCTGACCGGTGAGACAAAAGATATTGTTCTTTTGGATGTCACCCCGCTTACACTTGGTATCGAGACACTGGGAGGCATAGCCACAAAACTCATCGAGCGCAATACGACTATCCCTACACGAAAAAGCCAGATCTTCTCAACGGCAGCCGATGGCCAGACCAGTGTCGAGATCCATGTTGTCCAGGGAGAACGTGCGCTGGCAAAAGACAACTTCACCCTAGGCAAATTCCAGCTAACCGGAATTCCCCCGGCTCCGCGCGGTATTCCACAGATTGAAGTCACGTTTGATATCGATTCAAATGGTATCATCCACGTATCCGCAAAGGATCTTGGCACCGGTAACCAGCAGAATATCTCCATCAAAGGTGACAAGAAACTCACTGATGAAGATATCAAGAAGATGATGGATGCCGCAAAGATGTTTGAGAACGAGGACAAGCAGAAACGCGATGAAATTGAACTGCACAACCAGGCCGACACTGCGGTCTTCACAGCAGAGAAGATGCTCAAAGAAAGCGGTGACAAGCTTGAATCTGAAGATAAACAGAAGGTTGAAGACAGCGTTGCAGCAGTAAAAAAAGCGCTTGCGGATGACAATCTCGATGAGATCAAGAAGTCCATGGAAGCTCTCACCGAAGCAGTATATGCTGTGACAACAAAGATCTATCAGAAGGTTCAGGCAGAACAGGCAGCACAACAGCAGTCCGCTGGTGCCGGCGCTCCGCCAAACCCGGATACCAAAGATGATGACAATGTTGTCAATGCTGATTACAAGGTAAAAGAAGAGTGAATTAAAAAATGGGCGCAGGAGATTATTACGACATACTCGGCATATCCCGGAATGCCGATGACAAGGAAGTAAAGAAAGCATACCGCAACCTCGCCCGTAAATATCACCCGGATGTCTGCAAAGAACCAGGAGCAGAAGAGAAGTTCAAGCAGATCAACGAGGCCTACAGTGTCCTTTCCGATGAACAGAAGAAAGGACAGTATGACAACATGGGTCACGAGACGTACACCAATGCTTCAAAAGGCTCCTATACCGGAGGGGGACATGGGGGCGGAGGATTCTCTGCTGACTTCTCCGGATTTGGAGATATTTTTGATTTCTTTGGCGGGGGCCAGCGGCGATCAGGGCCGCAACCCGGCGCAGACCTCCTCATGCGCATCCAGATCCGGCTTGAGGATGCAGTTTCCGGCATTGATCGTGAGATCGAAGTGATGCATACCGAACCCTGCGCTACCTGCAGTGGATCGGGAAGTGAGACAAAACGCCTTAACATGTGTCCCCGTTGTGGGGGTACCGGGCAGATGCGACAGACTGCCCAGTCAGCATTCGGCCAGTTTGTCCGCATGACACCCTGCACCCAGTGTGGCGGAAAAGGTAAAATTCCTGAGAAAGTCTGCAAAACCTGCCATGGGTCCGGTCATACCCGCGTGAAAAGGAAAATATCTGTACATATCCCTGCAGGGATTGACAATGGTATGCGGCTTCGCATGGAGGGATATGGAGAGGCCGGGGATTACGGTGCAGCAAATGGCGATCTGTTTATCGAAGTGTATGTCCAGTCACATGACCGGTTTATCAGAACCGGTGATAACCTTGAGACTACTATTGAGATTAGTCCTGCACAGGCAGCTCTTGGTACATCCATGGAGATAGAGACTATTGACAAAAGACATATCGATCTCAAAATACCTGCCGGTATTCAGTATAATACAGCACTAAAGATTGGAGGCGAAGGGGTAAAACGCCGCGGGCATCACGGTGATCTGCTCGTACGGGTGAAAATTATCACGCCAAAATCCTTGAGCGGGGAACAGAGAGATCTTTATCAGAAACTTGCCGATATGGAAGGCAGTTCCGACGCAGGTGGAGGGTTCTTCTCGGGTATCATGGGAAAGAAAAAAGGAAAAAAATGACGGGATTATTCACTTTCCCGTTTTGTTTTTTAACACACTTATTTGAGTTCCTGCATGTAATGGGATAAGGATGAAACTGCTCTTTGAGCTTTCCGGAGAGAACCCGACACTGCCCTTTGCTGAACTTGCATGTGTCGGCACTATTCTTGAAGAGCGCCTGCAGGTTGCGGTTGCAGAATGTCCCCATCCCGAAGAAGCCCAAAGACTTGCCATGACCCAGGTCGTGCTCGAGTATCTCGGGGAATGCGATCCGACTATACCTGCATTCACTGCATTACTTGAAGAACTGGCCATAAGGTCAACAAATACTTTTGCGGGTCGGGTAAAAAAAATTCATGGGGGATGCAATGAACACAATCCCTCATCACAACGAAAGTTCGAACGACTGATTGGTGATATGATATCGGGTCCGGTATGTTTGAACAACCCGGATACTGAATACCGTGCAATTCTTTCTGAAGACAAGTGTTATTTTGGTAAGGTCCTCTTCCCCATCAACCGTTCCGGATATGATACGAGAAATCCCGGGAAACGTGATTTTTTTCACCCGGGTGTCATGATGCCAAGAATGGCGCGGACACTGGCAAATATTGCTTGTGTACAGGCAGGAGATACGGTTCTCGATCCGTTCTGTGGCACGGGCGGAATCCTTATTGAAGCAGAGCTACTGGGGGCGATGGGAATTGGCAGTGATTTCGATCCATTGATGGTGCAGGGAAGCCGCCAGAATGTGATACAATCTTCTCTGATGCTTGCTGACGCAACGTCTTTACCTTTTCAGGATCATTCAATCGATTCGGTTGTCACTGATTTGCCCTATGGCCAGTCGGTCTGCATTAAAAAGGCAGATACCATGGCTAATCTCTATGCAGATGCACTGGATGAGATTGGCCGTATCTTAAAAACAGGAAGGCGAGCGGTTATTGTAACCCATAAGGATATTTCCGAAATTGCCCGTAAACATATGACGGTTCTCCAGCAGCACGAACAGCGCGTGCATAAGAGTCTCACACGACGCGTCTTAGTTCTCGGTCATTAGGAATACTTTTTTTAAAGGATAATTTATGGTGCATCCATGCCAGATATAACCCGGTAGTTATGTATGCAAAAAAAATGATACGTGCAGGAATATTCGGCATCGTTTTCTTTGTTCTTTGCACTCTTCCGGTATTGGCATATTCACCTGAAGCTGCCGATTGGTACGCACAGGGAAACATGCTTATTGAAAATAAAAATTATACCCAGGCAATTGGTGCTTACAATGAAGCGATTGCCCGGGCCCCGGATTATTTTGAGGCCTGGAATGGCAAAGCCGATGCATTAAACCGGGCACAACGATTCAATGAGGCTCTCGCTGCATCGGACAAGACATTGTCTTTGAATCCAAACTATCTGCAGGGTTGGATCAACCGTGGTTATATACTCTACAATCTTGGCCGGTATGAAGATGAACTGAAAGCCTATGAAACGGCCATATCCATCGATCCTTCAAATCCTGATGCATGGTTCAACAAAGGCTATTCCCTTGCAGGATTGAAACGGTATGACGAAGCGATCACCGTCTTTGATAAAGTAAAGTCACTCGATCCTACCTATCCGAAACTTGCCGATAACCGGCGTATTGCAGAACAAAGCCGCGATGCAGCTACTCCATGGTATATTAAAAACGCTCTCACAATAGGAATTATTGTCCTTTTCACCGTCGGCGCAATCGTGTGGTTTATTTCCGTCAGGAAAGAACACTAATTTTTCTCAGTTCTGTCCTTTCCGATAAACCAAAAAAAGGGAAGTCATTCAATAAAAACAGGGATTCTGGATATTAACCGAATTACCGGGATTTATCGTAACATATTTGTGCGTCTTCATGCTTGCCAATCGTATCCAAAATCCCGCCAATATCCTTCCAGACTTCTTTGCGGGATGCATCCAGCTCCAGTGCACGTTTAAATGCAGTCAGGGCATCCGGGTATTTTTCCAGTTCCTTTAAAGATCGTCCTTTGTGAATCCATGCATCCACAAACTCCGGCTGGATGGTAATCATATCACTGTATGCCTCCACCGCTTCATCGTACCGTCCCAGTGCATCAAGCGCACTGCCCTTAGTAAAGTGGGCAATGGAAAATGTTGGATCGATTGCTATCGCCCGGTCATAGGAAATCAGCGCAGATTTATCCAGATTCTGACCTGCCAGTGACATGCCGTGACGAGTCCAGCCAACAACATTTTCGGGATCGAGTGCCAGACCCTGTTCATACGCAGATTGTGCTTCCTTAAATTTGCCCAGATCGTAATATGCGTTCCCTTTGCCAATCCACGCGTCTGCCATTGTCTTGTCAAGATCAATTGCCCGGTCAAAAGCATCGATGGCATCGCGCGTCATACCCAGTTCCGCAAGGGCAACTCCTTTATGAGCGAACGTGGCAGCGGTATGATCAATCTCCAGTGCCCGATCATAGGACTTGATGGCATCACGGTACTGTTCAAGTGCTGCATATGCAATTCCCAGGTAGGAAAATATTTCAGCAGAGCGGGGTTTGTTCTCAAGCGCATGGTTGTATGCGGTGATGGCCGCATCAACATTACCCAGTTCTACATATGCCCGCCCCATCCAGAAGAATGCAGGAGCACAAGTTGGTGTAATCTCGATGGCATGTTCAAATGAGGTAATAGCTGTTTCATAATTGCCCAGTGAGAAGTACGCCTTTCCCTTTTCATAAAGCGCATCGGCAAATCCGGGATTTATTGCCAGTAAGCGATCGAATGCGACAATTGCTTCTTTAAGATTTTCATTCTGTATCAGGGCAAGACCTTTCTCGTACAGCGCCTCTTCAGAATCAGGTTTTATTGCAAGTGCTGCATCAAAAGCTTCGATCGCATCTTCATATCGTTGAATCCGGGCAAGGGCGATACCCTTGTGCTGGAATGCCTCACAGTACCGGTTATTCAGGGCAAGCGCTTTTTCAAACAGGACTATCGCATCTTCATACTGTTTCCGGTGAATCAGTGCAACACCTTTGTGATAAAACGCCTCGGGATACACAGGCTGGTGTTCCAGTGCCCGATCAAAGGCATCAATAGCTTCAGTGTACCGTTTCAGATGAATCAAGGCTATGCCCCGGTATAGGTAAGGTACTGCATAAGCGGGGTCAATTGCAATCGCATGATCATAACACTCCAGTGCTGCATCGTAACTGCCAAGATTTGTTTCTGCAATGCCGCGATAAAGCCATGAATCTGCAAAAGTGCCGTTTTGTGCCAGTGCTTTGTCAAAAGCGCTGATAGCCTCATGGTACATTGAAAGACCCGAGAGGGCCTGTCCTTTCTGGAAATAGGCTTCAGCGCATCGGGGCCGGTAAGACAGGGTAGCATCCAGATTCCGAATCGCCTCCTGGTACCTGCCAAGACGGATATTTGAGACCCCTAGGTTATAATGTGCCTGAACATCCCTGACATCGATGCCCAGTGCCTTGTTATAACAGCTGATTGCTTCCTGTTCTTTTGATAACGCCGAAAGGGCGATACCTTTTCCGGTCCAGATCATGGCAGCAGTCGGGCGGATGCGCAGTGCCGGATCAAATGCCGCAATTGCATCTTCATACCGTCCGAGTCGTATAAGTGCCCGCCCTTTCTGGTACAAAGCATCAATATTCTTCGGCTCTAAGTTGAGGGCATTTTCAAACGATAGGGTTGCCTCTTTATACATTCCCAGTTGGAAGAGGGAACGTCCCTTATCAAAAAAGGCCTGCGAATAATCGGGGCGGATCGCCAAGGCGCGGGCAAACGCTTCAATGGCATCATCATATCCTCCGAGCGCGTAGAGTGCACTCCCTTTCAGGTACCATGCATCAGCATTTGATGGATCGATCTCTAAGGTCCTCACAAATGCTTCAATGGCATCATTGTACCGTGTGAGATCGGCGAGGGCTCGCCCACGGTGAAGCCAGCCATCAATCGATTGCGGGTCAATCCTCAGCATACGGTCAAATGCCTCTATCGCATCACTTTGGCGCCCGATGGCTACAAGAGATAATCCTTTGTTGAAAAATGCCAGGGCATTGCCGGCATCAAGATCGATGTTCTTGTTAAATGCAATTATAGCGTCTTCATGACGTCCCAGGTGCGCAAGTGCAAGACCTTTGTCATAATAGACCGCAGCATAATTTTTCTCAATCGTTAATGCTTTGTCGAATGTTTTTACTGCCTCGCGGTACATCCCCATGGATGCCAGTGACCGGCCTTTGTCATAGAGAGCTTCCCCAAACGCAGAATCTATCTCCAGTGCCAGATCATGTTCTTTTGCCGCTTCTTCAAACCTGCCGAGACGATAGAGTGCAAGTCCTTTGAAATGATGAGTCTGTGCATGTGCAGGATCGAGAGAGAGTGCCTGGTTGTATACCGGAATAGCTTCTTTGGTTTGGTTAAGAAGATCCAAAGAACGTGCCTTATTATAAAACGCTGCAAAATTTTCCGGCTCGAGATTTATGCATTGATCGAAGGCAACAAGAGCCTTTTCATGTTGATTGATCTTTGCAAGGATAAGACCCCGTTCCAGCCATGCAACTGCATTATCAGGATCAAGACGGAGCAAATGCTCGTAGGATTCAGCAGATTGGACATAATCTCCTGCTTCGGCTAAAGATGCAGACCGATAATACAATGCCGCGATATTATCGGGTGCTGATGCAAGGGATCCATCCAGTGCCCTGACAGCCTCTGCAAACTTTTTGAGGTGGAACAGGGAAAGACCTTTTTCATACAGTGCACGTTCATCTCCCGGTTTGAGCTGAATAGCATGATCGAATGCCTGAATGGCACTTTCCATCTTCCCAAGACATGCATATGCCATTCCCATTTCAAGATATGACCGGTGAGATTCAGAATTGAACGAAGTGGCAGTAGTGAATGCATCGATTGCTTCCTGGAACCGCTTGAGGTGCAGGAGTACTGAACCTTTTTCAACCCATATATCAGGATTCGTTTCATTAAGGCGAAGTGCTGCATCAAAAGTATCACCAGCCTCCTCGTACCTGCCAAGTATCACAAGCGAGAGTCCCTGGTTATAAGGGGGTTCATACCGCCGGGGAAGATTTGATGCTGCTGCTGCAAGAATTTCTGCTGACTCTTCATACCTTTCCAGATGGAAAAGCGCAAGCCCTTTTTCAAAGAGTATCTCTCCATTATCCGGCTCACGTCCCAGAGCGATATCAAGGATATGGATGGCATCTTCATATTTTTCCAGTCGCCGTAATATCTGTCCCTCTAACAAGAGGAGGGGGATATTGTAGGGATCGCCAGTTCTGGCTCTCTCTAATGCTGCCACCGCATCGTCATCCTTACCAAGACGCTCGTAGGCAAATCCGGTATGGTACCATGCGCCGGCATGTTCAGGCTCGTGCGAGAGCATTCCCGCCAATGCAGTTATTTCTTCTTCGTATCGCCCAAGTTCTTCGAGAGCAAGACCTTTGGCGAGATATGCCTTAACAAAACCGGGATCGCAGGTGATCGTCCGGTTGAATGAGATTATGGCATCATCATACCGGTTTAAAGCCACATATGCACGACCTAAGGCAAAGTGTCCATCCCGCTGGCTATCATCGAGAGATAGTGCATGCAAAAATGCTACAATTGCATCATCGTATCGTGATAACCGGAAGAGCGCACAGCCTTTTCCAAAGCAGGGATCATATCTGAGCGGATCAAAACTGATCGCCTTGTCAAATGCAACGATTGCTTTCTCAAACTGGCTGATTTCTAGGAGGGTAAGACCTTTGTTATACCAGACATCATAGTTGCCCCCATCAAGACTGATTGCAGCATCGAATGACCCAATCGCTTCTTTGAATTTTTTTATGTGGGAGAGTGCAATGCCTTTATAATAATAAGCCGGGGCATATGACGCATTTACCGCGAGACCTTTTTCAAAAGCAGTTATTGCCTCCCTAAAATTAATAATTCGAAGATTTGCTAGCCCTGTATCAAAAAATGCTGTGGCAAAATGCGGATCTATGCCTGTTGCGCGTTCGAATGCTCGGATTGCATCAACATCCCGGTTCAAGCGGGTAAGGGCAATACCTTTGTCATACCAGGCATTTGTATATTTAGGATTTATTGCAATAGCGTGATCGTATGATGCCACGGCCTCATCGAACCGTCCAAGTTCAAAGAGGGCGATTCCACGGTCATACCATCCATTTGCTGACCCAGACCTGATCTCAAGGGCACGAGTCAGTGCATCAACAGCAGGTTCAAACTCCCCGGTAGAGAGAAGTGCACTTCCTTTCCTGAACCATGCCGGAGCACATGCCGGATCGGCCGACAGCACCCGCTCAAAACACTGTATTGCTTCATGGGTTCTTTCCAGTTCGAGATACGATTTGCCTTTCCGGTACCATGCAGTGATGTTTTCTGGTTCTAATGCAAGAGCCCGCTCAAATGCTTCCACCGATTCCACATACCGTTCACATTCATACAGTGCACTTCCTTTGAGAATCCAAACTTCTGCCAGGTTATTCTCAAGGTCCAGTGCAGATTCAATCGGGATAAGTGCTTCAGTAAACCGGTGAAGTTTTGTTAAGGCAAGTGCCCTCTGGAACATGACCTTTGTATCTTCAGGAGTCAACTCCAACATCTTATCAAATTCCTTGAGGGCATTTTCATACTTGCCAATCTGCGCATATGCTAAACCGGACTGGTAAATCGCATCATAAATTGAAGAATCATATGTCAATGCCGTCTTGAATTCCCTGATTGCCTTTTCGTATTTTCCTATAGAATTCAGGCAAAGTCCTTTCTGGTAATGCGCCCCGGCATGTTCAGGACCATATTCAAGAGTATAATCGAATAATTTGATTGCTTCAGGATAGTTCCCGAGGCGGGCAAGGGCGAGTCCTTTTCCATATGCTGCATCCGCGAATGCAGAATCGAGTTTTAACGTCTGATCAAACGCGGTAATCGCATCTTCATCCCGTCCAAGAATAAACAGTGCCTGGCCTTTACCAAACGATGCATGTGAATCTTTAGGGCTCAGTTCCAGGGTCCGGGTAAATGCGTCCACACTTCCTTGGAAATCTTCGAGCAATACCAGAACCTGCCCTTTCTCAAACCACGCAGCCGCGTCATCCGGTGCGTGTTCGATTGTGCGGTCCAGGGAACGTAATGCTTCGGGGTATCGGCCGGTTACTATGAGTGCGTGCGCCCGGTTGAAATGGACCTGAATATCATCCTTGCCGAGAACGATTGCCTGGTCGAATGCAACAACGGCCTCTTCATATCTCTCAAGAATAGTGAGTATGAGTCCTTTCTGGTAGGCGGCTTCCGGCTGTTGAGGATTGTACTCAAGTGTAAGATCAAATGCCGGAATGGATTCTTCATACCGGTCAAGTTTTGTTAAAGCGAGTGCCCTTTGGAACAGGACCGTGGAATCAGTGGGTGTCAGCTCCAGCAACCGATCAAAAGCACGAAGGGCATTTTCATTCCGGTCAAGATGTACATATGCCAGCCCGGACTGGTAAATCGCATCGTGAATTGAAGGATCGTGTATCAGTGCTTTTGTAAATTCATCAACCGCTTTTTCATATTTCCCTATTGCACTCAGCGCCAGTCCTTTCTGGTAACGTGCCCGGGCATGTTCAGGAATATATTCGAGAGTATAATCGAATGATTTGATTGCTTCAGGATAGTTCCCGAGTCGGGCAAGGGCGAGCCCTTTTCCATATGCTGCGTCGGCAAAAGTTAAATCGAGAGATAACGTCTGATCATATGCTGCGATCGCATCTTCATCCCGTCCAAGGGCAAACAGTGCCTGGCCTTTACCGAACGCTGCATGAGCATCCTTTGGACTCAGTTCCAGAGTACGGGTAAATGCGTCAACGACACCGGGATAATTTCCCAGTAATGCCAGTACCTGTCCTTTCTCAAACCAGACCGCCGGGTCTTTCGGTGCTAGCTCGATAGATTGGTCCAGAGAAGATAACGATTCAGCATATCGGCCGATAACCATGAGTGCATGGGCCCGGTTAAACAGGATCCCGGCATCAGTCTTTCCAAGCGCAATTCCCCGATCAAAAGCTAAAACTGCTTCTTCGTATCGTTCGAGATTCGCGAGCGCGAGTCCTTTCTGATAGAAGGTATCCGGATATTCAGGATTATTGGCAAGGGAGAGATCGAATGCTGAAAGGGATTCTTCATACCGGTTGAGTTTTGTTAAAGTGAGTGCTCTTTGGTACAGGACCATTGCATCAGTGGGTGTCAGCTCTAGCATCTGATCAAAAGCACGAAGGGCATTTTCATACCGGCCAAGGTATGCATACACCAGCCCGGACTGATAAATTGCATCGTGAATTGAAGGATCGTGCGTCAGTGTTATTTTGAATTCACGGATTGCCTTTTCATATTTTCCTGTTAAACCCAGTGCCAGTCCCTTCTGGTAATGTGCTCTGGCATGTTCAGGAACATATTCAAGAGTATAATCAAATGATTTGATCGCATCCGGATAATTCCCAAGGCGGGCAAAAGCGAGCCCTTTTCCAAAGGCTGCTTCAGTGAATGTGGTATCCAGGGTTAACGTCTGATTATAGGCCGTAATCGCATCTTCATCCCGTCCAAGGGCAAACAGTGCCTGGCCTTTACCAAACGATGCATGAGCATCCTTTGGACTCAGTTCCAGTGTTTTATCGAAGGCATCGATTGCCCCGGTGAAATCCTGAAGCAAGAGAAGTACCTGTCCTTTCTCGTACCAGGTGGCTGCATCATCAGGTACGATTTCGATCGAACGAACAAGGGAACTCAATGCATCCTGGTACCGCCCGGCAGTCATAAGCACATGTCCACGACTGAACAGTATCTGGGCGTTCACGTCACCAATTGTCAGGGATTGATCAATAGCGCCGATCGCTTCGTCATTCCGTCCAAGGATAAAAAGTGCCAGCCCCTTATGATAGGCAGCATTCTGGAACTGCGGGTTGAGTTCAAGGGCACGATCGTACGCGGGCAGGGATTCTGCGAATCGTTCAAGCCGTGTGAGCGCCTCTGCTTTTTCGAACCATGCAACAGTGCATTCGCTGTCGTGTGCAAGTGCATTCTCAAACGCTTGCAGGGCATCATCATACAGGGCCATCCGGGCATATCCAAGACCCTTGTAATACCATGCGGCAGCATACTGGGGATCGATGGAGAGCACTTTTTCAAAGAGCATGATCGCGTCTTCCCATCGTTTCAGGTGCATGTACGCTTTTGCCCGTAAGAAAAGGGTTTTGACATCCAGCGATCTCTGTTTGAGGGATTTTCCCAGCGCTTCTACCGATTCCTTGAACCGGTTCAACCGGTACAGGGAATATCCCTTGCACGTGAGGATTTCCGGATTTGCCTTATCGGAATCCAGTGCATGATCGAGAGATATGACCGCATCTTCATATCTCCTGAGTTTTATGAGAGAAATACCCCGGCTCCGGTGTACCTGCCCGTTATCAGGATCGATAAGGAGTGCCGCATCAAACGCGGTAATTGCGTCTTCGTGTCGCCCGGTCTGTGCCAGGGACAGACCTTTTGCCAGGAATGACGGGGCATCATGGCGATCAATTGAGAGAGCCCGGTCAAACGAGAGAATCGCTTCAGCATAATCTCCCAGGGTATAGAGGACAAATCCTTTTTCTGCATGAACTCTTGATGTATCAAGACCAAGAGTAATGCACCGGTTAAACACTTCAAGGGCAGATTCTGCCTTATTCATCCGGCTTAAAGCCAGTCCTTTATCATAGAGGATATCAACGGTGTCGGGTTTAATTGCAAGAAATGCATCAAAGGTTTCCACAGCAGTTACGTACTTCTGGAGTGTGACTAATGCTCTCCCTTTGCCGCTTAAGGCTTCACAATTTATCGGATTGATCTCAAGCGTGCGGTTAAAAGATTCCACTGCATCTTCGTCCTGATGCATCTTGACCTGTGCTATGCCCTTATATAAAAATGCCCGTTCACACGCAGGATCGAGGCGGTTGACCTGTTCATACGACTGAATGACATTATCATATAATCCCAGTTTATCAAATGCCCGTGCCTGACCATAGAGTGCAGTAATTTCTTTTGGATTAGCGGAAATTACCCTGCTGAATGCATCGGCAGCATCCTGATATCGTTCCAGTGCGAAAAGTGCCCGTCCTTTCTGGAGATATCCCGGTTCAAAATCGGGCATCAGGCCATTTGCCTGTTCAAATGATGCAACCGCGTCAGCAAAGGCACCTTGGCGGTATAATACGATACCTTTGTAATAGAAAGCTTCCCCGAATGCAGGCTGGTTGGCAAGAGCATGGTTAAATGAAGTAACTGCATCAGAGAGAGCATCCAGATTTAGCTGCGCTCGTCCTTTATAAAACCATGAATGAGCATTGTTCGCGTCGATATCGAGCGCGTTATTATAAGACAGGATTGCTTCCTGGTAGCGCTCTTCTGCGGAAAGACAGAACCCTTTAATCAGCCAGGCATTAGCCAACTTCGGAGAAGTCTCAAGCGTCTTGGTCAGCGCTTCAATAGCCTCGGTAAATCTCCCTAATTCGGCAAGTGAGAGCCCTTTGTGATACAGGGCATCGGTATATCCCGGATCCAGTTCAAATGCGAGGCCAAATGACGATACGGCCTCGTCGTGTTGACCCAATAAAGCGTGAGAGAGTCCTTTCTGGTAAATGATCTCTGCTTTCCGGGGTTCAATTTTGGATGCAGCCTCGAAGACAACAATAGCATCGTGGTAATTCTCCAGACGGACAAGAGCCAGTCCCTTCTGGTAGAGCGCATCAGCATTGTCTGGAGAAATTTCGAGGGTAATGTTGAACGAGAGTACCGCCTCATCGAACATACCAATCGCGCAGAGGGCAATTCCTTTGTTATAGAATGCAGGAGCATAACCGGGAATCAGATCAAGCACATGATCAAAAGATTCAATTGCCTTTTCTGGATTTTTCTGATGGATAAGGGCAAGTCCTCTATCGAAATATGCCTGAGCATTGGTCTTATCCAATTCGATTGTCCGGTCAAATGCACTGACAGCCTTGTCGTATTGTTCCAGATCTGATAAGGCAACACCCTTCCGGTACCATGCCCCGGAAAATTCCGGATTGATCTCAATCGCCCGTTCGGCAGCAGCAAGAGAATCTTCATTGCGTCCCAGATCATGCAGTGCAAGCGATTTGTAAAAGGCTGCGTCAGCAGATTGGGGATTTAGTTCCAGCGTGCGGTCAAAGGAGTCCAGTGCATCCCGGTAAAGACCAAGGGTATAGAGAGAGAGTCCTTTCTGGTATGCTGCAGACACGTCAGTAGGAAGCAACGAAAGAGCCCGGTCAAATGCGGTAATCGCATCTTTGTGTTTCCCGGTTTTTGCGAGTGCATACCCACGGTTATAATGCGCCTGTTCAAGATCGGAATCAATCTCGAGTGCCAGATCTAAGGTTGAAATTGCATCATCAAACCGTAATAGTTTCAGAAGCACGAGACCTTTATGGAAATGAGCCTCGCAAAAAGCCGGATTCAGTTCTAATGCCCTATCACAGGATTCGTTGGCTTCAGTGAAGTTCCCAAGATCGAATAAGGCACGAGCCTTATAATAATATGCATGAGAATTGTGGGGGTTCTCATGGATAGTCCGGTCAAAATCCTTAATGGATTCCCGGAATTTACCCAGATTATAAAGAGCAATCCCCTTTTTCAATCGCGCATCAGTATATTTTGGTTTAAGACGGAGCGTCTTATCAAAGGAAAAGACGGCCTCACTGAACATCTTTAAGTTTGAATAGGACTGCCCCTTGTGATAAAATGCAAGTGCATTTTCAGGATCATAGATGAGGGCTTTGTCAAATGCTTCAAGGGCATCTTTATTCCGGTCAAGTTTCTGAAGTGCAATACCCCGGTTAAAGTGCCCATGTGCATTACTCGTATCACTCTCAAGATTGCGGTCAAAAGATTCGATCGCTTCTGGGTATTTACCCAGTTTAAGGTAGGAATATCCCCGATAATAATGGGCTTCTGTATATGCAGGTTCTATCTCCAGTACACGATTAAAAGCTTCAATCGCTTCTGTGTATTTGCCAATCTCTGTTAATGATCGACCTTTATTGTAATATACCGGAGCAGAGGGCTGAAGTGCGATAGTCTTATTAAAAGCAATAATTGCATCCTGATGATCCCCAAGTTTTGAAAGGGCAAGACCTTTATGGAACTGGGCATCGCTGTTAGCAGGATCAATTTCGAGAAGCACTTCAAACACATGGATTGACTCCTCGATCCGGTTGATCTTTTCGAGGGACAATCCTTTGTAATGGAATGCTTCAATGCATCGCTGGTTCAATGTAATTGCATTATCAAACGCATCGATAGCATCCTGGTACCTTCCCAGATCATAATATGCCCTGCCACTTTTTACCCATCCGTCTACCAGTCCGGGATCGATTTTTACTGCTTTGGTATACGAAGCAATGGCATCCTGGGTTTTACCGAGTTCATTTAAAGCATCACCCTTGCGAATCCAGATATCCTGCAATGAAGGATTTATCTCCAGTCCGCGGGAATAGGCAACAATCGCTTCCTGTGTTTTTCCCATATCATACAGGACATGTCCTTTTTTCACCCAGCCTTCAGAAAGATTTGGATTAATCTCGAGGGATTTAATGAACGCGACCAATGCCTCAGGGTTTTTACCAAGACTGACATTTGCATCTCCTTTTTGCATCCATATATCGATCAGCGTCGGATTTAGCGAAAGAATACGGTCATCAGTGTCAATGGCTTCAGCATATCGTTTGAGAGAGATTAAGGATCCTGCCCGGTAGATCAGTGCTTCCATCAGAGAGGGATTTGCTGCCAGACTCCGATCAAGACACATAATCGCCTCCTCATGACGGGAGAGATGGGCTAGCGCTATACCTTGGTACATATATCCATCGGAAAGCGACGGATCCATCCCAGTTGCCCTGTTGAGTGATTCTAATGCCTTGTCGTATTGCCTTGACTGGACATAGGCTATACCCAGATAATGATAGGATTGGGGATTTGCCGGATTTCGCTCAATAGCCTGTTTAAAAGAGGTTACTGCATCATCATATCTTTCAGACTGGATGAGGGCAATTCCCCTGAAATGATGGGCCGGGGCATTTGTGGGATCGATGGTGAGAGCCTGATTAAAAGCCCGGATAGCCTCTTCGTAGCGTTCCCGCCCGGCAAGAGAGATTCCCAGATAGTAATACGCAGAGCCATTTTCAGGCTGAAAGGTTATTACCCGTTCAAATGCCTTGATGGCATCATCATATCGTTCACGCTGGGCAAGAGCAAGTCCTTTGTGATAGAGCGTCTGATGATCATCCGGAGCAATTTCAAGCGCCTGATCATAGGACAACACAGCTTCAAGGTGTTTACCTGTACGTGCAAGTGTAATTCCCCGCTCATACCATGCCGGGGCGCACTTACGGTTGATCTCCAATACCCGGTCAAATGCTTTTACAGCATCTTCAGTCTTATTCAATGCTGAAAGAGCAAGACCGGAATAATACCATGCCTGGGCATTCTCAGAATCATCCTCAAGTGCCAGGTTGAGTATCGTGACTGCATCGGAAAACCGGGAGAGGTTGACAAGTGCTATTCCTTTTTTTACCGTAGCTTCAGTGAGTTGGGGGTTTAAGGCAATCGCTTTCTCGAACGCCTCAACTGATTTTTCTTCCAACCCAAGATGAGAAAGGGTTACACCTTTTTTAAGCCAGGCATCAACCAGGGTCGGATCCTGTTCAAGTGCATTATTGAATGAGACATTTGCATCTTCGAATCGCCGGAGGTGCATGAGAGCTGCGCCTTTTTCATAAGCAGCATCTGCATTATAAGGGGAGAGCACAAGTACACGGTCAAATGCGGCAACGGCATCATCAAACCGGTCAATCTTCAGGAGTGATTTTCCCCGGTAATATTGGGCATTGAGATGTGTAGGATCTAAATCGATAACGTCATCAAATGCCTGTACCGCATCTTCAAATCTGCCAATATGGAAAAGCGCCTGTGCTTTCTCGTAAAGAGCATTGATATTTTGAGGATCTAGTGCAATAACGTGCTCAAATGTCGTTATGGCCTCATCATATTGCTTATTTTTTACCAGTGCATACCCTTTGCGGGAGAGGATCTCCCTATTGTCCGGATCGATTTCCAGTGCCAGATTATAGGAGTCTGTTGCTTCCTGCAGTCGGTTGGAAAGGAGAAGCGCATTCCCTCGCTCGAAATGGGCATGGGAGAACTGGTTATTGATCTCCAGCGCCTTATCAAATGCCCGTATTGCCTCATCAAACCGGTTCAGGGACAGAAGGGCGACTCCTTTATAGCACCATGCCCAGATATCCCGCGGATTATCTTCAAGGGAACGGTTAAAAAGAACGATTGCTTCACCGAACCGGTCAAGATTAACCAGCGCAATTGCTTTGCGGACAGATGCTTCGCTATGTTTTGGGTTTAAGATGATTACCTTGTCAAATGCAACGATAGCATCTTCCTGCATGCCGAGAGTTGTAAGAGTAATGCCCTTATGGAACCAGGCATTGATCAGGGAGGGATTCTGTTCAAGTGCTTCATCGAATACCGGAATGGCGTTTTCAAGCCGTTCAAGATGCACAAGAGCCATTGCTTTTTCATACAATGCTCCGGCATTCTGAGGGGAAATCGCAAGAACACAGTCAAATGCATCTATTGCTTCTTCATAACGCAAAAGGTGCATGAGCATGATGCCTCGCTGGTAAAGGGCCAGCGTGTGAGAAGGATCGATCTCTGCAGCCCGGTCGAAAGCATCGAAAGCATCACTATACCGGCCGAGACTGGCAAAAGCGAGTCCCCGGTTATAATGCGCATTTACATAATTGGGATTGATTGCGATGGCGCTCTCAAATGCTTCGATTGCTTCTTTAGACTGTTCAAGCTTTGAATAGGCCAGGCCCATATCATAAAATGCCTGTGCATAGGCGGGCTTTAATTCAATACTTTGCAGGTATGCATCAACCGCATCTTCAAATTTCCCGAGTTTTGCAAGCAGGAGACCTTTCTGATGGTATGCCTGGGGATTCTGAGGTTGTTCTGCAATTGTCCGGTCAAATTCTTCTATAGCCTCAGTGTTTCGTCCCAGCTTGGCAAGAGCAAACCCTTTGTGGTACAATGCATCAGCATATGCCGGACGGATTTGCAATGCAAGATTGTAGGCCGCAATTGCTTCAGCATAGCGACCGAGATGTGCATAGGACAATCCTTTCTGGTACATTGCGGGTGCACACACAGGATCAAGGACTTGTGCATCGTCAAAGGATTCAAGAGCATCCTTGTATCTCCCCAACCGGGTAAGCGCAACTCCCCGGTAATAGTATGATGCAGCATGATCTTCTTTTTTCTCTAACGCATGGTTGAATGCATCAAGGGCATCATCATACCGGCTAAGGTTGATACAGGCTACCCCTTTTAAATAATAAGCATCGGCATTCGATTGATCAAATGAGAGGGTCCGATCAAAATCCTGCACTGCTTCATCATATTCATTCAGGTACGCATACGCGATACCCCGGTTATAATAGGTTTGGGCATGAGCAGGGCTAAGTTCTGCAGATTTATCAAAAGCGCTGATTGCATCATCGTATTGCTGAAGCTGGTTATGGGCAAGACCTTTATGATACCAGGCATCTGCAACCTGGGGATTACGTGAAAGTGCCTGATCGAGAGCAGATATAGCTTCTTCGTATTTCCTTGATTTCAGAAGGGAAATCCCTTTGATTGCCCAGATATCAGCATGATCGGGCTCATGTTCGAGAAATTTTGCTGCGGATTGTGCAGCATCTTCATAGCGTTCCTGTTTTGCTAATATGAAACTGCGGTAATACCAGACCCAGATATCGGCAGGGTCCAGTTCATTAGCCTTATCGAATGCAGCCAGCGCTTCATCGTATTTTCCTATTTCATAAAGAGAGATACCACGATTATAGAACGCCCGGGCATATCCGGGCACGATCTCAATCGCTTTGTCGTAAGCAATGATCGCCTCATGATGCCTTCCGATATCTCCGAGAGCAATGCCTTTATTGTAGAATACTTTCGCATGGGTCGGATCTATGGTGAGCGCATGATCGTATGCACTGATTGCCTCTTTGAACCGCCCCAGTTCATACAATGCAATGCCTTTTAAGATCCAGGCTTCGGCATTGTCAAACCGTATGGAGAGCAGTTGTTCGCAGGCATCAAGGGCTTCTTCGTTTCTTCCAATCTGGGCCAGCGTTGCTGCTTTATTATACCAGGCATTTGGATCTCCGGGTTCTATTGAGAGGGCAAGATCATATGCTGCAACGGCCTCTTCGTATTTCCCGAGATCGTACAGAGCAATTCCTTTAAAATAATGGGCTTTTGCAAGTTTGGGGAACAGCGCAAGTCCACGGTCAAACATGACAATGGCTTCCTGATACCTGCCAAGGTCATAGAGTTCGATGCCCTGACGCAACAATGCTTCAGCATCACTCTTATTCATGTATTTTTTTACCTCGCACGATAATTAACTGAATATTTTTGGTTTTTCACGCGGCAGTTCTTAGACTTATAAGTTTTATAAAGGCGGCATATACCCTTTCTGGTACTATTATATGTACAGCAGGGATTTATGAATCCTGTTTTTATACTAGTGATAAAGAGATGAAAAACTTTGGAGAAACTTAAAAAAATTATTCCCCGCATTGTTTTTTTATCACGAGTGCCAGCCGCTTTATTCCCGTAATAATCTTCGGGTCTGTGGAATTGGAGAAATTGAGCCGCATGGTATCCTTTCCGCCACCATCAATATAAAAAGGAGTTCCTGGCAAAACAGCAACATGATCTTTTAAGGCAGCAGCAAAAACATCCAGGGAGGAAATGCCATCCGGTAAGGTAATCCAGACGAACATTCCACCCGTTGGCCGCGTATAGGTAACAGAATCCGGAAATGTATCTGCCATTACGTCAAGCATGCATTCACACTGATTTTTATATGCGTTCTGGATTTTGGCGATGTGAGTATCGATAGTTTCCTGTTGCAGGTACTCAAAGGCAATCCTTTGTGAGAGATAATTGGAATGCAAATCCGAAGCCTGCTTTGCAATCACAATCTGTTCCATAATTTCCCGGGGTGCAACGATCCATCCCAGTCGCATGCCCGGGGCAAGGATTTTTGAAAACGAACCGGTGATAATGGTCTGTTCCGGTAAAAACTTCCGGAGGGAGGGAAGAGATTTGCCGGAGAAATTCAGTTCGCCATAGGCATCATCTTCAATATACAAGGTATCGGTTTTTTCAAGGATCCCTGCGACTTCCTTACGCTGTTTCTCCGAGTAGGTAATGCCCGATGGGTTCTGGGAATTCGGAACCCCATAGAACAACCGGATGTCATGATGCCGGCAGGCATCATGGAGCATAGATGGATCCGGCCCCTCATCTGACAGGTTTATTGGGTGAAAGACGGGCTCATAAAGAGAGAATGCCTGAATTGCTCCAAGATATCCGGGTCGTTCTATGGCGATATGATCCCCGGTATCGATAAAAACCTTGCCGATAAGATCAAGGCATTGTTGAGAGCCATTCGTAATCAATATCTCATCGGAATGTATCGATAATCCCAGCCGTTTTTTATATCGTTCAGCGATAAACCGGCGAAGGGGCAGGTATCCTTCCGTTGTGGAATATTGCAATACTGATCTTCCGTCATCGGCAAGAACCCGTGCAGAAGCCCGTGCAATTCCTTCAACATCAATGAGTGCAGGATTCGGAAGACCCCCGGCAAAGGAAATGATGTCAGGATTTTCAGTAACCTTGAGTATCTCCCGGATAAAGGATTTGGGAGTTTTTGCCATCCTTGGTGCAAATGTGTACTGCTTATTTGCAGTACGGGTATGTGGTGCAAAGGGAGGTTTCATTAATCGCCTGATAACAGAATATTTGTCAAAAAAATGATAGGATGTACTTATTTTTAAAGAATAGTATGCCATTTTGACATCGTAATCAAAGAAGAATTTACAGAATGAAAAAATGACAAAAAATGCAAGTTAAAATGCATTTTTAAAGGAATGATAATAGACAAGTGGGAAAAAACATTTTTTTGACATAAGTTTGAATTAATTCCTAAAAAATGCCTTTAATATTTTCACGACATGGAATCTGATCATTTATGGGTTAGAAAATAACAGGTAAAAGTAAAAATTGGGATTAAACGAGCAATTACTCATGTATTTATCTGACGGGGTTACTTTCCACTTCTGACTCATTAAAAAATGACGAACTTGTATTTTAGAGAGATTTGTTTTCACAGTTCATCGGATACAAATACTTCAGGTTCCATAAAGCAGAGCACGGCTGCTATTCCCAGCAACAGAATAGCCGGAGAATAAAGGTAGAGTAGGTTTAGAGTCCCGGCAATGGGAACTGACAGGGTGATCCAGACTGCGGATGAGAGCAGCATCCATCCGGCAAATCTCGTCTGTTTTTTTGAGATTGCCGCACCCCCCATACCAAGACTTGAGAATAATGCAGCCTGGACTCCCGACAACATCATATCACTGGATGTGGCAGTAAGGATCACAAAAAAAGCAACTGCGAGTCCCAAAATTGCGCCGGCGAGTCCGATAATGAACGGCCTTTTCATACACTTACCGTCAATGTAATTGTGGATAAATGTTGCCGTTACCGATTTGACCCGCTGCAAACAGACGCAATAATTCACGCAGCGCATGCGCTCTATCGTGGAAGAAAACGACGGAACTTCATTTTATAAAATCGTTCAAATATTCAGATTTAAGGTAATCCGGTGGTTTTTTGAAGGATTGCGCATTTTGTAAATTAACAGACATATAATTCGTTTTTGGTCGAAGGGGGCGATAATTTAAGAACAAAAGTCATGGTTTACCCCAATTCTATGCTTGAAAATGGTGTTGCGACCAAAATCTTTATTAATTCCCAAATTAACAAAAAATATAACCCTTTCCGGTAGGAGGTGAAAATCCACATGGCAGCAGCAAAGAAGGCAGCGGCAAAGAAGCCGGAAGCGAAGAAATCAGCAGCAAAGAAGGCAGCTCCAAAGAAGAAATAATGCCGTAATCTTAACACTTTTTTTGTAATGTTTTTCTAAAGAAAAAGAATGCTATACCGCATTTCTCCGTTGTCAAAGACGAATTCGTGGAGCGGAAATGGTAATTATTCCCTGGCATTAATACAACTTGATACAGCAGGATCGTGCAGATGAACAACTGTTTAAAGGATCTCCGATATCGAACATTAAATGGTAATGGGGGGAACGGGGCAATGATAAAAGAAATATTGTACAAAATTATCCTGCCAATAACAAAAAGGGAATCTGACGATTCATAACGAGGATTCTTACCGCTGCGATGATCGAGAAGTATAGCAACGGGCGGATATGTTCCATGAAGGATAATATGTGTTGAAACGCAACAAAATCAATTGCAACAGGAATCCCGTAATGTTATTGCAATAAGTTATTGCAATAATTTCAGTATTTTTATGGAAAGGAAGTTCGGAACAGTAATACTTAAAACAAGAAGCCTATGCCGAGATTTGAACTCGGGACTTCCTCCTTACCAAGGAGGCACACTGCCGGGCTGTGTCACATAGGCATAATTTATTGAGGATATAACCAGTTGCGCAATCGCTTTCCAAGGAGACGAATTGCCTAACAACGTTGTAAGTCATCCCTATAAAACATTGCGGAAAGAAAAGAGGAAAACCAGAATATTTCCCGTTGCTCTTTGAGGCAACACCCTATCATCAGCAGTTCAGAGCGCATGAATATGATCAATACTCCGTAGTACTCCATCGTAGGTTGAAACTTCAATAATAGGAACAATCGGAGTCTTTCTTATCGCACTCATCACATCCTTAAAATTGATACTACCTGCCCCAACAGCATCATGCGAATCCTCTTTTCCCCTGTTATCATGCAGATGATAGTGTCCCGCCGGATACCGGAGGAATTCTGACAGGCACTTGTTCTGGTGTGCATGACCCACATCAAGAGCAAGGGTAGTATTACCGATAAGCGGAAGTTCGCCGGGTGTTTTTAACAGGAAATATTCCCAATTGCCCATATTCTCGATAAAAAATTGAACCGAATATTCCTGTGACAAGTGGTTGAGATCGTTAAGAGAACGCTTCATCTGCTGTTCGGCTTTATCGCGTTCCTCAGCCCATGCAAAATACCCCGGGTGAATAACAAGTGGCGCATTCACTTCTGCTGCTATTACAAAACATTCTTTCATTACCTCAATACTCGCACGGCGGATTGGTTCAAGCAGGCTGGCAATATTTGTCCCCCTGCACGGGGTATGGATGGAAAAACGTGTGGAACAGGAATGAAGAGGTTCGGCAGATTTTAAGAAATGCAGTCCTTCATCCAATACTTCAATATAATTGGTAATACGAGAGAGTTTGTCAAGTGCATCCGGAAGCGGGATTTCGTGAAGGCAGAATGTGGATACACCAAACATGAATGAGTGATATGCCAAACGACACTAATAAAGATGCACATCGTTTAAAAAAATCAGGAGTTATTTTTTTAACCGGATTTCCATCTGCGGGAAAGGGATCTCGATACCTTCTGCTGCAAAGCGTTCCGCAATTTGAATATTGATGGCATCTTTTACTTCATCGGGAAGATTATATTTCCGTGCCCATACGTAGAGGATAAACTTCAGACTGGAGTCCTGGAACTCTAAGAAGAAAGCTTTTGGCGCAGGTTCTTCGAGAAGATATTCGGTTTGTTTGATAGTATTTTGTGCAATATCCAGCAAAATCTCTTTTACTTTCTTTGGATCGCTTCCATAGGCCACAGAAACCGGGAGGGTAATCCTGAGTTTTTGATCCGGCTCTGCATAATTTACGATAACATTGGTTGTAATTTTGTTATTCGGGATTGTCACGATCTGGTAATCCAGTGTTTTTAAACGGGTACTTCTCGGCCCGATACTGAGCACATCACCATAATACTGGTCTACTTTTATCCGGTCACCAATTTTGAACGGTTTGTCAACGGTTATAATCGCCCCGCCAAAGAAATTGGAGATAATATCCTGGGCTGCCAGCGCAACAGCCAGCCCGGCGATACCGGCACCTGCAAGGAACGGTGTGATATTTACATTAAAGACAGACAGGATCGCCATCAATGCGGCAAACCAGATCACGTATTTGCTGATAAGGACAAGTAGTTCCACCAGTCGGTCATCCCAGTCACCCTTTGATAATGAGGCAAGCTTGTGACCATAGATCATCATGATATCATGGATGAACGAAGCCAGGATCCATGCCGCGATGACAATATAAAAGGCGGTCACGTAACGGGGATCGAGGATCCACTGCAGGTTTTCCGGAAGAATACCGAAATGACTGATAGCAAAATAAGCTGCAATAACAACAATTGCAACCTGTACCGGAGTGCCTATAGCAGCAATGATAATGTCGTCCAGCTGGGTTTCTGTTTCATCAGCCCGGGCTTTGAGCCACCCGACAATGGATCGTGCACCGAGAGCAATCAGTATCCCGAAGATTATCATTCCTGCTGCATACATGTAATTGATATCCACAATGCCACACTCCTTGTACGTAGTCTTATGTGACCAAAGGTAAATAATTATGAGATTACATGGCTACGGGGACTGATATTGCCAAAACGCTTGCTGAATTAGTAGACCGGGATATGACCTTTATGCATATCTGCGGTACGCACGAAGCATCCATAGCACGATCCGGCCTGCGCAGTATCCTGCCCGAACAATTAAAAATTGTTATGGGGCCCGGGTGCCCGGTCTGTATTACTCCCCAGGGTGAAATTGATGCCGCACTCGATCTCGTGGAGAAGGATTGCATCATCGCGACCTACGGCGATCTGCTCCGGGTCCCGGGATCGAAAGGCTCGCTGGAATCCTGCGGAGGGGATGTACGCGTGGTGCAGGGAGTACACAAGGCGGTAGAAATCGCCGGGAAGACCGATAAGGAAGTAGTCTTTATCTCTGTCGGCTTCGAAACAACGGCTCCTACGGTTGCAGCAACCATTCTTACCAGACCCCCGAAAAATTTTTCCATCCTTTCCTGTCATCGCATCGTCCCTCCTGCGATGAAATGGCTGCTGGAACAGGGTGAAGCGAAACTTCACGGGTTCATGCTTCCCGGCCATGTCTGCACCATCATGGGATATGAGGAGTATGAACAGTTCCCTGTGCCCCAGGTGGTTGCGGGATTTGAGCCGGAAGATATCCTTCTCGGACTGGTCATGCTGGTAAAACAGGTAAAAGAAGGAACTCACCGGGTTGACAATGCATATCCCCGTGCGGTTTCACGCGAAGGGAATATGAAAGCCAAGAAAGTGATGTATGAAGTGTTTGAAACTGCCGATGTCGAATGGCGCGGATTCCCGGTCATTCCCGGCTCCGGCCTCCGGCTGAAAAAAGAATTCGAACAGTACGATGCACAGAAGAAATTCAATATTGTCTTCAAGCACATAAGCAAGCACTCCGCATGTGTCTGCGACAAGGTACTGCGGGGAATTGCCACTCCCGAAGACTGTAAGCTTTACGGCAAGGTCTGCACCCCGAGAAACCCGGTCGGTCCCTGCATGGTCAGTCATGAAGGGGCCTGTAAGATCTGGCACATGTACCATAAAAAAAAGGTCTGAATATCCTCAATCATCCTTGCATATGGAAAAAAGTAGTGCTGGAATAATTAATATTTGGATGGGAAAACACGCTAACCGGTATCACTTTTTACCAAAGCTCTTAAGAATCTCCTTTACATTGGTGGTTACTTTCTCCAGTTTGTTATTAGCTGCGTGAATATCCACCTCTTTAATGGCATCAACCACCTTTATAGTCGCATCATCTAGTCCTTCTTCAGCGGCATGCATACCCACCCAATAAAGTGCCCCCACGACGTTTAAAGTCGCATCCTCCATTCCTTTATCCGCGGCGTGGACGCCAACCGTATTCAGGGCAAGAGCCACCTGTATGGTCATATCCTCCAGTTTCTTATCCGCAGCGTGGATGCCAATATCCCCTAAAGCCCCAGACACATGCACGGTCGCCCTCTCCAGTCCATTATTCACGGCATAGGTACTTACTTCATCGAGGAGCCCGGGCACCACCAAAACCGTCAGCTCCATTCCCCGGTCTATGGCATGGATACTAATATCCTTAATGGCCCGAACTGCCTCTATGGTCCCCATCTCAAGTCCCGATAATGCAGCATGGATTCCAACGTAACGAAGTGCCTGTGGCATAAGAATGGTTGCTCTTTCAAATTTCTTATCCGCGGCATGGATACCAATTTTTCTTAAGGTCATAGCTACCCGCTGAGCTGAATCCACCAGTCCTAAATCATCATCTACCGGTCCCAGATCCGCAACCTGATCCCCCAATTTTTCAAGAACCATCATTATTTCTATGACAGTCCCTTCATCGTCATTCCTGAGCGTAACCACAGCGGAGCGTTCAATATGATTGCAGAAATGGTCAACGATAGAATATCTATGAAGATTATCAGATGAACGAAGGAGTTCAATTACCCGTTCCTCCAATTGATTCAGACCCGCCCGGGTTGTCGTTATATCAAACCGATTAATCGATGCGTGGACGACATCGAAAACGGGCTGCATCATATCAGCAGCCCCTTCCGTCAGCTGAATGTTGCCGATATTAATATCGGCCACCAGCATCTTCACTACTGCATCAGAACGGAGAAGATTGATTGTGTTATACATGTAGAGGAACAATGTGAGAAACGTGTAGGCACCGAGAATAAAGATCAATGAGACAAGGGACTGATCATCCGGACTGGCTACTTCTTTGAGCGCAAAAAATCCTATTAAAATTGACTCGATATATATGACGAGAAGAAACCACATGTCCGGGTTCTTCTTCATCACGTCGACAACCCGGGGGGTATATGAGCCCGCGGTCATCTGGATTGCGATGAGTGTTAAAGTGATAACAAGGGAGACTATGGCTGCTTGTGCCTGGACCATCGCGCTTAAAAAATACAGGGCGTTATTGATGTCCGTTGGAACGACTTGGAACCAATTAAGTATTAAAATCCCGAAAATTGCCACGATAGCAAAAAGATCGACATATTGCCCGAACCGATATAACCAAAGAGAAATCCAAGGGTCATCATTCAACTCTGATATTATTGAGGGAATATCGTCGAACTTCATTCCCCGTGTCTCCAGGTCTGCATCTTAACATGTAATGTATAATTCCCGATTCATAAATTGTTTGAACTGATTTTCTCCGACAATACTACCTCTTGGTGTGTAATGCGCGTCGTTTAGAAAAAAAGGAGGACACGATCTTCATTGCTCATATTTACTCTACCTTCATTCTACGGTCTCTGCAAATGTTTTTCTGCTCGACTCACCTCTTTGATATGGCAATGTCCAGTGTCATGGATTCCATCAATCCGGAATCGGAATCTAACCTAAATTAACGGGTAAGCAGTGGACAATTTTGACCATCAGCCTCGGTAGGGTAGCGGACATCCTAGAAGCCTCCGGAGCTTTTGACCCGGGTTCAAGTCCCGGCCGAGGCGTGTTTCTTTTCACGTCTAAATCTTTTCTCAAAATAGCATCTTCAGAATATTTTATCATTAATCTGACTAGTGGAAAAGGAAAACAAAACGTATGGATAAAAGTGGTGAAAATCACTCAACAATTTAAGAAGTCTCTGACCACTCGTACCTTAATCAACACCCTGCTTGGGAACACATGAGAGGAACGGGTGTACGATGTTTTTCTACATCACAGTCCGCCGCATTTTTCCCATGTTCGCGGGCTGCAAGACAACAAGCGAAAGATAAACAACCATTTAACCCGCTATACCCGACACTGATCTATGGATCGGAAAGAACACGTCCATATCATCAGTGCCGGTGAGAAAATCTCCATTGCCTATCCGGCAATGTTCCGTGAACTCCCGGCGATCTCCCGGACCATTGTTTTTACCGACAGCATCATCCATGAAGGATCTCCGGACCCGGTGATAGAGAAACACCGGTTCGCGGTACGGAATGCAGTTTCGGCAGTGCAGGAGATCTCTGCGTCGCTCTCGATACCCTTCGCCCGGGAGATGATCTATCCGCCGGCCTATACTTCTGTCCGGTCAGCGCTTGCGAAGATCCGGCGGGAGTACCCGGATGCACGGTACACGTTCGATCTCTCCGGCGGGTCAAAAGAACTCTGCCTGGCGCTCTTTGCCTTTGTTCCCTGGCTTGGCGGGGTGGTCTATTCTTCCTTTGATGAAAAAATCACACGCAGGGTCCCGCTGCCGGACCGTACCATTAGTACCCTGCTTTCCAATCCTAATTACCAGACAATCCTTGCTATACTCCTCCGGTACAGGGAGGACAAAAAGGGAGCGACACCAATTCCGTGGGTGTCCCGGCAGTACCTGTACCAACAGCTCTGGCCGTACTATATCCCGTCCCGGACAAAGAAGGCAAAACCCGGTGATCCCTCCAAGCCGGTAATACAATACAAGCGGGGTCGCAAGCCGGCCGCAGAATTATCCCATGCCACCTTCTCCGGGTTTATCGGCACCCTCCGCGATGCAGGGCTCATTGAGGAGGAATACTCTCCGGATAGCCGGAAAGAGAAAACCTACCGGATTACTGAAGCTGGGGAATTGGCTTTCCGGTTCTTTTCCGATCCGGCCACAAACTCACTGGTCAGAAGCATGGTGGAGAGTTCCTGAGCAGGATTCGGTATCACTTTTTTGTACGTTTTTGGTGCACATTTTCACAGCAGAATTTTCTTTTTTTTTTTCAATTTTTTTTGCCAGACCCTGCTTGAAAAATTTTGCTCTGTAGAAAACCTTTTTTTCACGTAATATATTGCCCCCCTCTTGCGCCACCAGTCCCCCGTTGGGGGACGGGCGCAGTGCGATAGCCCGAGTAAGGTTACAGGTAATACGTTGTCATCGCAATGGGGGGTGCCCCAGTGGCGGGGGCGAAGCCCCCGAGAACGTCAGAGTTTTCTCAATGATTTCTACAAAGCAAAAAATTTCAATCGCGTGCATGAGGTGTTAGTTGATGAGGCTACAATCGGATAATTATCCTACAATCGGTATGTACATGCTACAAAATTTTTGTTTCTCCGGCGTGATGGTCCGGAAAATGCAATCAAGGGTCGATTGAAAAAAAATGAGCGGGGGGTGAGGGGGTGATTGAAATTTTTTTGCCGGAGTTCGATTGCGATTTTTTCTGTGCGAAACGCGAACCGGGTTTTGTACTATGCACTTACCGGTGAATGATCCAAATGGGTTCATAATTAAATTATCAGAATCGTTTGAAATGATAAATCGTAATGAGAATTCCCCGCCTCATGGCATCTTCGAGGCACGGCGGGGCAATGAGGGGTCAACAGTTTATTCATTAAAACCGCCGCGGGGGCGTCCCTTCGGGGGCGGCGGCGTTCATCGCAGTTGTAAAAAGGATACATCTCCATTTTTTCCGAATAATATGATTTTCAGGGGAAATAATCAGGAAATTTTCTTAACGCTGCCGGGGTCATAGGCAAATGCCCGTGAACAAAAAGATTTCAAAAAAAAAATGAAGAACAAAAATTATAATACCGGCTTCTTCTTCAGAGCCGCTACCAGTATTTTCACACCGGCTTCGATATCATTGCAGTCCAGCACTTCTACCGGTGAATGGATGTACCGGGATGGGATACTCATCGTTGTACTCGGGATGCCCCCCTTGGTCAGGTGAATTGCCGTTGCGTCTGTAGTCCCGCCGCTGCCGACTTCCATCTGCACGGGAATTGAGTTTGAATCCGCTGCTTCCTTGAGCCATTTGACCACTTTGCGGTTCGCAATAAGCCCCCTTCCGCTGCTGTCAACGATGGTGATGACCGGACCTTTGCCCATTAAAACGGGTGCATCTTTCATCTCAATGCCCGGGTGATCGCCAGGGATGGTGACATCGGTTGCGATGGCACAATCGGGATCGAGTGCGTACGCACTGGTCCGTGCGCCTTTCAGGCCAACTTCTTCCTGGACTGTGAAGACGCCAAAGATGGTAAGTGGGGAATCAACCTCTTTCAAGGTTTTTATCAGCATCGCAACACCGGCCCGGTTGTCAAAGGCTTTTCCGGTAACCCGGGAATTGGCAAGTTCACAGAACTCCCTGTCAATTGTTACAGGAGTACCGACTTCGACACCGAGATAGTCGACCTCATCGGGATTTGTGGCACCAATATCAATGAAGAGATCATCGACTTTTACCCCTTTCTTGCGCTCTTCATCATCCATCATATGCGGGGGTTTACCGCCAATGACACCAATAACGGGACCGTTTGCCCCATGCAGGATCACCCGCTGGTTGTAGAGCGTCGGCCCGTACCAGCCGCCAAGAGCAACGAACCGGATGAAGCCTTTCTCTTCGACATACTTCACCATAAGGCCGATCTCGTCCATGTGGGCAGCAAGCATCACCTTGAACTTGTTGCCGTGCTTAATCGCAATCAGGTTGCCCATGGGATCTTCACGGATTTCATCGACATGACCCTTAAGCTCTTTTTTGATGACCGCATAGACATTGCCTTCACTGCCCGAGACACCGTGGGCATTGGATAATTTACGTAACAGTTCTTTGACCATGTTAATCACACATTACCTTTTGAATCCTATCAAGGGCACGCTTCAGGTTATCCCGCGAGGTAGCATAACTCATACGGGCATATTCGGGTGCATTGACACCGAACGCAGCGCCCGGGACAATCACTACCCCGGCATCAATAATTTTCTGGGTGAGCGCAGGTTTCATCGGTACGAACGCATAGAATGCACCTTCAGGGAGCGGGAAGTCCAGCCCCAGTGCAGACAAACCTTTACAGAAAAGATCCCGCCGCGCCCGGTATTCATCCCGCATAACCGTAACGGGATGCTGGTCACCTTCGTATGCTGCAACTGCCGCATACTGGGAGATGGAAGTCGCGCAGGCCTGGCAGTACTGGTGGACTTTGATGCACTGGCCGATGATGTCAGGAGATGCGGCAAGATAACCGAGACGCCAGCCGGTCATCGCATAGGTCTTGCTGGTCGCGTTGACCGTAACTACATTATCGCCGAACTGGCCGGCACTCCAGTGCTTTTTACCATAGATGAAATGTTCATACACTTCGTCAGAAATGATGGTTACACCGGCATCATCTGCATACTCAACTAAGGCTTTGATGGACTCTTTGCTCTCAACTGCCCCCGTTGGATTTGCCGGGGAATTTATCACAAACAGTTTTGCCCCATCCATCAGTTCCTTTGCCTTCTCCACATCGATATGCAAATCATGGGTGAGGGGAACACTGACCGGAGTGGCACCAGCAAGGATTGCAAGGGATGCATAAGAAACAAAACCCGGATCCGGGCAGAGAACAATGTCGCCGTTGCCGGCCATTGCCTGCATCACAATATGGAGCGCTTCGCTTGCACCGGCCGTGACAATGATCTGGTCCGAAGGGCAGGTGAGCCGGTTCTCATGTTTGAATTTTTCACTGATTGCGTGGCGGAGCTCGGGGATGCCGTTGTTGCCGGTATACCCGGTCTTTCCTTCCTGTATGGCCCTGATGGCAGCATCCTTGATGTGCTGGGGGGTATCAAAGTCCGGCTGCCCGAGCCCGAGATTGATGGAGTCGGGACCTGCTGCCTCGAACAGGCGGCGGATGCCCGAGATCTCGATATCTTTTACCCGGTCTGCAAATTTCATGCTCATCACTCCCGTGTTATTCAATATTCGTATGCCGGTTCTTGAGAGCACTTTCATCGGTCTTTGTGATCTCCATCAGGAGTGAGACGACGGCATCTGCAAAGATCATGGAAGCAGTCTCAAAGAGCGTGCCTAAAGGAGCGAAGGATTTGTGCTCCCCCATCATCTGCCGTATCTCAAACTCGACCGCATCATCCTCAACCGTATCCCGGTGATGCTCGATGATTACAATGCAGTCAGCGATCTTGCCGATACGCGAATCTGCATTCGATGAGATGAGGCATATCCGTCCTCCAATCTCTTTTGCCGTTTCTGCGAGATCCGCAACCGTCTTGGTCCTGCCAGAACCAGAGAAAATGACCATCAGGTCTCCCTTGTTCAGGGCAGGAGTTATTGTCTCTCCGACAACATATGCCTGGAGCCCGAGATGCATGAGGCGCATGGCAAAGGCTTTGGCAACAAGTCCGGACCGCCCGGCCCCGATCACATAAATGCGCTTTGCGTTCAAAAGTTCAGTAATGAACTTCCCCACATCTTCATCAGAAATGGTATTAGCAATTGTGCGGATCTTTGATGCCATCAGCCGCATCATTTCCTGTACCCTGTGGCTCTCCATTACGTTTCCCACACAAGATGTTATTGCATAGTAGATGAGAATTTCGCAAAAGATGGTATCAAGGCGTTTTTCAGAGTTTTGACAAAACGATGACAGGTTCTCCCGGCATAGTTTAACAGCAGATAAGTGCCAATAATTCCTGTATACTACCTGGTGACGATTCGAAATGCTCCCCTATTTTTCGCACGATACATTCAGTCTGTACCATGCTGACTGCAACGAGTATCTTGCAACACTGCCTGACAATTCTGTAGATCTTATCTTTGCCGATCCTCCCTATAACCTTTCAAACGGGGGATTTACCTGCCAGAACGGGAAAAGAGTCCCGGTTCACAAAGGAGCATGGGATGTAAGTTCCGGTATTGAGGAAGATTTCAATTTTCATAACGCATGGATAACGAGCTGCCGCCGGGTTCTCAAAGATCAAGGTTCAATCTGGATATCCGGGACATACCATTCCATCTATGCCTGCGGTTATGCACTCCAGCGTACCGGTTTTCACCTCCTCAATGATATCAGCTGGTTCAAACCCAATGCGCCACCAAACCTGAGCGGCCGGTATTTTACCGCTAGTCATGAGACCCTGATCTGGGCACGTAAAAGCAGGGATGCAAAACATACGTTCAACTATGACATAATCAAGAACGGCAGCTGGAAAGAAGATGTAATGAAACGACCGGAACGCCAGATGCGATCGGTCTGGAGTATTCCCTCACCAAGGGGTAATGAAAAGAAAAGGGGAAAGCATCCGACACAAAAACCTGTTGCCCTTTTAAAACGGATTATCCTGTCCAGTTCAAAGGAAGGAGATCTGGTGCTCGATCCTTTCTGTGGCAGCGGCACTACCGGCATCGTTGCACACCAGTATAAAAGGAGATTTATTGGTCTGGATGTCGACAAACAATATCTTGATCTGGCACGGGACAGGTTTCTGGATACAGAGTAATTGATTGATTCCGTGTGCAGATCCGTTTTATGGAATGTATCGTTCGATCTGACCCGTCATCGCGAGTTTTCCCGCATCAAAAACCGATACTGCCCCATGCCCTCCGCAGATCAGGCATCGTCTGCCGGAAGAGGCAAGATGGGCATCTGTTTCCTGCACCAGTTCAAGGAGTCCTTTTCGCTCTTTCTTTGCGCTGTCACTGTCAACGTTGACAGAAGTAACGAGAAAAGCTGCAAGCGAGCTATAATCTGCCCGTTCTTTTGAAAGACTGGAAAAATTGATCAGGCTGTCAGCAGCAAACAACAATCCATGAGTACGTGAATAGAGGAACACCTGGCCGGCAGTATGCCCGCTCAGACCATCCAGTATTTCCAGCTCAATATCACCGATTGATACGGTCCCGATAACAGGGAATATTCCCCTCATGGTTCCGTTCGGGACAGAAAGACATTCGACATTTTTCGGGATAGTGAATTTTGAGAACAGGTTGATCATCTTTGTATAGAATTCATCGAGCGATGCATGATCGCTTCGTGAACCATACGCCCGGTTATTCGTCCGGATGATCTCCAGAGTACTGTTGTGCATGAGTACGGGAGCAGTAAAAAACCCGGCAGCCCCGCAATGGTCCGCATCGGCATGGGTCACAACAATCCGATTGATTTTTTTCAGATCTCCCATGCCATACCGGGAAAACATAGCCATTACATCGTGATGATAAATCCCGTATCCGGTATCAATCATCAGCAGGTTTTCTCCGGATTTGATGAGGAATATATTTCCCCCACAGGGTACCTGGAAGCAGAATAATGTCATTCGATCGTCAACCGGGAATTTCTGGACATCTGCGTAAAAATTCTGTCCGGTTGTTGCTTTCATTGTCTGGCCTGAAGCAAGTACACTTTCAAATACTTTTTTGGGATCGCAACCGCGGTCCATCAGTTCCTGTGCCATATGGTTGGTATCGGCAAGAAACGAGAGTAGGAATATATCTTCGGATTCCCCGATGAGCTCGCGGATTGCCTGGGCGTACCGGACATAAAAAACGGTATCATCCAGTTGTTTTCCGGTAGTATCGTATTCGATGATCTCAATGCGGTACAACGATTTTAACTGGTTAAGCAACCGCTCAACTACGGCACCCTGTTCCAGATTCAGGCTTACCGTGAGACGTTCCGGGTGCCGGCTCTTATCATCAAAATCCAGAAACGAGATATTTGCCCCGACATCGGTAGTTAATCCCAGGAATTCGTACAGTGCACCCGGGCGATGGGGAAGATATACACAGAATTTTAAAAAACTCTGGGGTTTTATGGAACTCTGGAGAAACCCGATCTGCGCAAGATCCCGGGTAATCCGGGAATAGGATTCTTCTGATGCAGTAACCTCGTAAAAGACGGTTCCGGGATCGATGCGGCGGTCAAACTGGATACGGTTGATATTGCCATCATAATGCTTGATAATCTCCGCGGCACGTTGGAGTGATCCGGGGGTATCGGGCATGTGAGCGATAAAAGAGAATTTCTTCACGGATATTCACCGGTTATTTGAGTACAAGTTTTCGTTTATATCGATATAGGTTATGGTGTGGATAACAGGAATTAAAACAAAGGATACGATTCAGAAAAAAATTGGTTTTTACGTCCTTCTCCAGACAAGGACAATTGCACCGGATATGATAAGGCCAATAAGTACGGTGACGGGGGATAGAGGTATTGCTGACGGGGTTTTCTGGAGGATTGGGGATATGGTAATCGGAGTTCCTTCAACGACGGCTACCTGAACGGAAAAGGGGACGTATCCGGGAGTTTTTATTTCTACAAGGTGGTTACCAAAATTCAGATTGCCCAGATCAACAGGTGTTTTTCCCATCATCACCGAATCGAGATATACTGAAGCTCCCGGCGGGGTTGATGCGATGGAGAGTGCCCCTCCATTTGCCGTAATAACCGGAGGATTTTGGGGGGTCGTAGCCACGAGGGGGGCCGGTGTTAAAACAGTTGGACTACCGGGAACCACTGCCACGGTTGTATTTGTTCCGGCCAGAGTATGTTGAGAGACGACGGTCAGAACCATCTGAAGAGAATTTTTCAGCGAGGGATTGCTTATCGTCACAAAATATTGTCCCGGCTTCATGTCAACATGGAAACCATAGTTGAAATATCCGGAAGCACTGACCGGAGAAGAATAGGTGTGAACAATTTTACCGGTACTGTCGGTTACATCAATCCGGACATAAGACACACCCCGCTCTGCTGAGCCTATTATCGATACATAGTCATCTATGGTTGCAGGATTCGGGGAAAGCGTGGCATAAAATTCCGCTTTTTTCAGAACCACTGACGTTGTTGATGAAAATTCTGGACGGGCGAGATCGGCTGCCGTGAAATAATACCGTGCAGTCTGCATTTTTTCAATTCCTTTGATACTCGAGGTATACCATGAAAATCTCCAGGTACCATCCGGGTTCACGTTCACAGGACTTCCCGATCCCGGAGCACCATTGAGATCGTACAGGGGAACACCTTCCGAAGGAAGACCCGGGCCGGTTATCCGGATAAAGGTGATATTGCCTGCAGTGTTTTTCCCATCAAAAATAACCGTGTCGCCAATGTAACTTCCGCCCGATCCCCAATAGGCTATGGTTACGGTCTCATTAGCACCCAGCACCGGCTGGATAATACAAATTGCTGCAACCAGCAGCACAAAAACTGAAAAATACTTGTAAATTCGCAAGACACCCATTTTTTAGCCTCTCATTAAAGAGAATATCATTTAAAAGGGATATATATTTTTGTTATCGTTAGTGGATCATACATTTACCTTTTTTTCCTTATAACGAAACTATATCTGTATAACAGGGAAACGATATATTCGAGGGAATTTGACAATGACCGACGTTGAGTTGGCCAAAAAAAATGGCGACCTGCAATTAAAAACAGCAATAATGAAAATTCAGGGAACATTTTCCTATGAGGATACTGCCTATCACCTCCCCATATCCTACGCACTTACTGGCATACCGGTACATGACAGTAATGCATCGCTGGATGTTTTTTCCCGTACGCAGGATAACTTACTCGTTGCGTCGGAATGCATTCTTGCAAGTAAGACTGCACTTAAGGGTAAAGAAGAGGCGCCCTTCACAGGTTTTATTGGCGATAGTATAATCCGGAAACTCGGGTATTCTCTTGTTGACGGAAGTATCCTTGGCCTTGCCCTGATTGTCGGATCACCCCAAAGTGCCGGTTCTGCTGCAGCCATCTGCCGCGAACTCCAGGAAAAATATATGCTCACGTTCCTTGCCGGCCCGGTCGTACCTTCTTTATCTGCTGCCGGTGTAAAACTGGGTCTTGACTATCGTCTTATCCCCCTCGGTTCAAATGCGTTGTATGGTGTGCACTTTGTTGATATCATTGCACGTGTAGCCATGATGTTTGGTGGGGTTACCCCCGGGGATATACACCGGCTTATCGGGTATGCAACGGAACGTGCGAAGGCCATTGTTATCGTTCTTCCCGGTCTTTCCGATGAAGAAATTGCACTTGTCGATGGTATGAGAGTGCTTGGGTTTCCCATCCTGTCGCTGGGAGAATATTCTGGAGGCGTATGGATTTCTGCAACTCCCCAGGATATTGTCAGCAAAGGCATGGAATTAAAAGGCATTCGTGTCAATGTGACAGCCATCCCCATTCCCATGGGTTGCTCACCCGCCTTTGAAGGAAAAAGTATCCGGAAAGAGGAAATGTATGTAGAGTTTGGTGGAGGCAGATCACCGGCGTTTGAACTGCTGCGGATGAAAAATGCAGATGAGATCACTGACGGGCAGGTAACGGTTATTGGTCCCGAGATCGATTCCCTGAAAGAAGGATCTGCAAACCCGCTCGCAATTATCATTGAAGTTGCCGGCAAAACCATGAAAAAAGATTATGAACCGGTTCTCGAGAGAAGAATTCATAATTTTGTCAATTACGGTGAAGGATCATGGCATGTAGCCCAGCGGGATCTCATCTGGGTCAGGTTATCGAAAGAAGCCGTAGCAAAAGGCGTGAAGATCGAGCATCTCGGCAAACTTCTCGCAAGCAAGTTCCGCATGGATTTTCCCCAGTTGCTGGATGCCGTATCGGTCACGCTCATAACAGATAAGGAAAAAGTACTGGCAGCAAAGAAGGAAGCAGAACGGGTCTATGATGAGCGGGATGCCCGCATCAAGGACATGCGTGATGGCGATGTCAGCACCTATTATTCCTGCACGCTCTGCCAGACATTTGCGCCGAACCATGTCTGCGTGATCACCCCCGAGCGCCCTGCCTTGTGCGGGGCCATCAGCTGGCTGGACGGTAAAATAGCGTTCGAGATATCACCTGCCGGTGCAAACCAGCCAATCGAGAAAGGATCGGTGATCAATGCCCAGAACGGTGAATTTGAGGGGGTCAACCGGTTTGTCAGGAAAGCCAGCCATGGAGAAGTTGACCGGTGCTCGCTCTACAGCGTAATGGAATACCCGATGACCTGTTGCGGGTGTTTTGAATGCATTGCCCTGATGCTTCCGGAGGTAAACGGGATCATGGTGGTGAACCGGGAATTCAAAGGACTGACGCCTTCGGGCATGTCGTTTTCCACCCTTGCCGGTACAATCGGTGGCGGTGCACAGACACCGGGATTTGCAGGAATTTCAAAAGGGTATATCCTGTCAGACCGGTTCTTACAAGGTGAAGGTGGCATCGAACGCCTTGTCTGGATGCCCGCACAACTTAAAGAAGAACTCAAGCCGCGATTGGTGAAAATACTGGCCGATCAGGGCAGGCCGGACTTGTTTGACAAGATCGCTGATGAGACACAAGCAGCAACAATCGAAGATCTCATGGTATATCTTGAAAGTGTAAAACATCCGGCCCTGACCATGAAACCCCTGGTGTGATGCTATCATGGGATTTGATCTGAATTTTGGCTGGAGTGACACGATTACCGAAGTAGTGCTCGGCGCCACAAAAACAGACGGGGGCACCCGGAGAATTTCTTACCGGATTGGAGGGGGAAAAACACTTCCCTTTCTTGAACGGATACCGGGTTCTTCTGCCCCGCTCATCGCCTTTGAGATCTGCGATAATCCCCAGTACTGGTCCCCGATTGTCAGGAACTACTGCGGGGATATAGTAAATGATTGCGGGAAATGGGCATTTACAGCAGATTCTGTCTATGGGGCAGACATGATCCGCCTGTACCTGACCAGCACCCGGCAACGGGATTTTTCCGATATCGCATCCGTAGGAAAAACCGTAGAAACCGTTTTATCCGGCACCAGCCTGCCCCTTATTATTGAGGGAAGCAATGAACCAAAAATTGACAGCGAGGTGTTCCTGAAATGCGGAGAAGCCGGCCAGGGAGAACGCCTCCTTTTGGGAACTGCTGAAGCGGGCAGGTACCGGAGCATTGCTGCTGCTGCCATGGCCTACAACCATTCGGTGATTGCACAGTCCCCTATTGATGTCAATCTGGCAAAACAGCTCAACATCCTGTTAAAGGAGATTGGGGTTTTACGGGACCACATCATTATCGATCCGTACACCGGATCGTTAGGCTACGGTTTTGAGTATTCCTATTCGGCAATGGAGCGAATCCGATTCGCAGCACTGAAAGGCGATGCCGATCTTGCCATGCCGATCATCTGTTCTGCAATCGACACCCTGACGGTAAAGGAAGTCCGTGAAGCAGACCCCGCGATTCAGGACGATATCGCTGTCCAATGGGAATTTACCACCGGACTTGCCGCTGCCGCTGCCGGTTCAGAAATCATCTGCGTGCGGCATCCCCGAACAATTCCCCTGCTCAGGAAAGCGTTCGCCAGCCTTAATGCCGGAAAAACGGCGGCAGGGGAGGTATAATATGGCTCTCAAGGCACTCGACATCTACAAACTCCTGCCCAAGAAAAACTGCAAGGAATGCGGTGACCCTACCTGCCTGACCTTTGCCATGAAACTTGCCGGGGGAAAAGCGGATGTCGACCTCTGCCCTTACCTCGACGATGCTGCCAAATCAGTACTGGGTGCTACAACGCGCCCACCAATCCGGCTGGTAAAACTCGGCATTGGTGAACGATCCTTTGCAGTGGGTGAAGAGTTTGTACTCTATCGTCATGAAAAGACGTTTTACCATCCACCGGGAATCATTTTCAAGATTGCCGACACCCGGGCCCCGGAAGAGATTTCCGCGGTAACAGCGCGTGTACGGGATGAATTTTTTACCCGGGTAGGTGCGGACCTCCGGTTTAACGGAATAGCCATAGAAAATACCAGTGGTTCTGCAGATACGTTTGCCCGGGCTGTCGAAACTGTTGAAAAGACCGCCGACCTGCCCCTTGTACTGATGACGGCCAATCCTGCAGCTCTGTCAGCGGCCCTTACGTATTGCGGAACCTATCGTCCGCTTATTCATGCTGCCACACTGGAAAATCGTAAGGAATTCTGTGCACTGGCAAAACAGCATGGTTGTCCGCTGGTGGTCAAGGGTAAGACAATTGAAGAACTTGCACAGATGACCAAAGATTGTACCGCAGATGGAGTGCAGGACCTTATTCTGGACCTTTCCCCGGAATCGTTACAGGCATTTATTGTCCGTTCTACCGCGATCCGACAACTTGCCATAACCCGGGCAGCTCCCGATCTAGGGTACCCGGTATTTCTCGATGCATCCGTCATGGAACTACCGGATGCAGCTGTTGCACTGGGAATTACAAAATATGCGTCTGTCATTGTTACTTCCCCGCTCTCTTATGCAGCGGCAGAAGCTGCACTGACCCTGCGCCAGAATATATACACCGATCCCCAGAAACCGATCCAGATGAATCCGGGGCTGTACCGTGTAGGCAACCCGGGAAAGGACGCCCCTGTCCTGATGACGGTGAACTTCTCGCTTACGTTCTTCACCCTCCAGGGGTATCTCGAATCCACGCGCTTACCCTGCTTCATGCTGATTGTCGACACAGAAGGACTCTCAGTGCTGACAGCGGTTGCTGCGGGAAAACTGAGTGAGATGCTGGTTAAAGACTCGATAAAGAAATTCGCTGTCGAAGACGAAGTGTCCCACCGAAAACTGATAATCCCGGGATATGCATCACCACTCTCGGGCCGGATCGAAGAGGCAACAGGGTGGAAAGTACTGGTCGGGCCTCGTGACGCTGCCGAAATTGGGGAGTATCTTCACGAGGAGTGGAAACAATAAATGCGAACGGTCACATTCCTCCCCGGGTATCGTAAAACTGAGATCGCCAGGGGCAGTACAATCCTCGATGCTGCCCAGCGGGCCGGACTGAACATCAACGTAGTCTGCGGGGGCCAGGGAAAATGCGGAAAATGTATTGTCTATGTCCAGTCGGGAAAAACCAGCTTTGATGCGCAGAAATACGGGAGGTTTTTAACCGATGATGAGCGTGCACGGGGCGCCTGCCTTGCCTGTGAAACAACAATCGATAGCGATCTGCAGGTGTTCATTCCTGAGAGTACGTTGATCCAGGAACAAAAAATTCTCATTGACGGCCAGGAAACCGCCATTGAATTTCACCCGTCAGTCAGGAAATATTACGTCGAACTCCAGCCCCCTACACTTTCCGATCCATCACCGGACCTTTCCCGGTTGCTCTGGGGCATCCAGAAAAACGGGGGTCCGGTTGCTGAAAAGATGTATGTTCCGTTAGAAGTGCTCCGGGAGATCCCGGCAATCCTGCGCCATTCCGAATGGAAATCCACCGGGACGATCTCTCTCGTTCCGGGAGGATACCGCCTTGTGGACCTGCAGGAAAACGACACATCGAAAAGACTCTATGGTGCAGCAGTTGACCTGGGTTCCACTACAATTGTCGTATACCTCTGGGATCTGGTATCCGGTAAAATAGCCGGAATTGCATCGAATTACAACCGGCAGATCAGTTGTGGCGAGGATATATTAGCCCGGGTGAATTTTGCCCGCAGAAACGGGCTTGCAAAACTCCAGGCACTTGCAACCGAGAGTATCAATGCGGCTATCACCTCTGCATCCAATACCGCGGGAATCGACCGGGAAGATATTTACGAAGTGGTGGTAGCAGGAAATACGGTTATGACCCATATGCTGCTCGGCATCGATCCGGCGTATATGATCGCCGAACCGTATGTTCCGGTAGTGCGCAGGGCACTTTCAGTGGCAACCGGCAGGATTGGTATTGCATGCAACAAAAATGGCGGGCTTTTTGTCTTTCCTGCAGTCAGTGATTTTATTGGCGGGGACATCATCGCAGATATCCTTGCCTGCGGCATGAGCGAGAAAGAAGAGATCTCCCTCCTGATCGATATCGGTACCAATTTTGAAGTTGTACTCGGGAACAACGAGTGGATGTTCTCGTGCGCCGGCGCAGCCGGTCCTGCGCTCGAAGGGGGTGAGGTGCTCTTCGGTATGCGGGCAAACCCGGGTGCGATTGAAAAACTCACCATCGAACCGGGAACCTTAAATCCGGTTTATTCAACAATTAATGGCATAAAACCCCGGGGCATCTGCGGATCCGGGCTTATCGACCTCCTGGCAGAACTTCTCTGTACCTGTATTATCGACCGCACCGGGCGCATCAATACCAGTATTACCAACCCACGGATACGAACCACCGGCCACTTTCCCGAATTTGTCGTTGCGTGGGCAACCGAGACCGATATAGGAAAAGATATCGTTATCACTGAAAATGATATCAAAAACCTGATCATGAGTAAGGCATCAGTGCATGCAGCCTGCCTGACCCTGATGAACCTGGCAGGCATAACCCGTCGTGGAATTACTACCATTTATTTCGCAGGTGCATTCGGCAATTACATCAACAAAAAGAATGCCACGATTATCGGTCTCATACCGGAAATCGGTATCGACCGGATTATTAATATAGGAAACGGGGCGGTGACCGGTGCAAATATCGCACTCATCAACCGGCGAAAAAGAAAAACCCTTGATGAGATTGCCTACCGGATTGCCTATATCGAGCTGAATGCCGAGTCGTCGTTCATGGACGAGTACACCTCCAGCACATTCCTGCCTCATACGGATCTCACCCTTTTTCCCATGGTACAGAAACTGCTGGATACCTGCCGTATTGCAAAGGAGTAAGAACCATGGCAAAAATGATCTCTTCTCCCTGTTCAAAGGCAACCGGTGTCGGTGCCCTCCCCCACAAAGATCCCCGTGAAGCATGCAACGATGTGCTGGAAATATTCCCCTCCTTCCCGTATATCCCGACATTACCCGACCGGGGACAACTGGAGAGCATTGTCTTTAATGATTCAGAACAATTGCCCGGGCGGATAATACGCGATGACCGGCTCCTTTTTGACAGCACAACAGACCAGACCGCTGCAATGGAACAGGTGTATATGGACTATGTTGAGAAAAATTTCGCTCCTTATACCCTGAACAAGGATTATGCCTCGGCATTTTCTGAAATGATGACGCACGATCTCTCCCGGGTCAGCATGTTGAAATACCAGGTCACCGGTCCGGTCACGTTTGGTATGCAGGTAGTAGATGCCAACAAACGTCCGATTTATTATGATGCACAACTCGCCGATGTGCTGGCAAAGATGCTGGCATTGAAAGCCCGCTGGTGCGAAGTCGAGATGCAGAAAAAGACCGGTGTAAAAGAAACCCTGATCGTCCTCAACGAGCCCTATCTTGCGTCCCTTGGATCTTCGGTTGTGCCTGTAGATAAAGAGACGGTGAAGTCCGGCTGGGAAGATATCGCAATGCTTGTTGAAGGCGGATTGGGGATCCATTGCTGTTCAAATACCGATTGGGAATTTGTCCTCGGGCTCAATCCATCTGTTGTATCTATCGATGCCTACGCAACATCGAAGGAATTCCTGCTCTATGCTGACGCAATAACCGGATACATGGAACGGGGAGGAGTAGTTGCATGGGGAATTGTTCCAGCGGATTCACGGATCTTTATAACCGAAACCACCGAATCCCTGTACCGTAAATATCTCGATATCCGAACGCAGCTCTCCACGCGTATGCCCGAACAGCTCTTCGATGAACAGTCACTTATCACGCCGAGTTGCGGGATTCGGTTTGCTGATCGCGCCTCTGCCGGAGATATAATGCAGGCTGCCGCAGAAATTTCTCGTCGTATTCGTTCAAACCTCACCTGATAACCGGAATTAAGGTTTTTTCATGTCAACACATCCCTTCACCATTGTCATTTCCGGTAAAGGCGGAACCGGGAAAACAACCATCAGTTCACTGCTCATCCGCTCTTTCATCGATCTTGGAGAAAAGCCAGTACTTGCCGTTGACGCAGATCCCAATGCAAATCTCCACGAGGCACTGGGAGTTTCGGTCACTGAGACCCTGGGGAGTATGCGCGAGGAAGCGTTTACCCGAAGGATTCCCCCGGGTATGAACCGGCACGATTATGTCCGCTTCAGGTTCCGGCAGGCACTTGTTGAGGCGGAGGGTTTTGATCTCGTTGCAATGGGAAGACCGGAAGGCAGCGGGTGTTACTGTTTCGCAAACGATCTCCTTTCGGAATGCATGACAGAACTGGAGCGGGAATACCGTTTTATTGTTATTGATACTGAAGCGGGCATGGAGCATATCAGCAGGGGAACCATAGGAAAACCCGACATGCTGTTGATTGTAAGTGATCCCGGTGCACGGGGGTTGCGCACGGTCTCACGGATACGGGAGATTGCCACCCAGTTAGGACTTGAACCAGCCAAAATCCATATCGTGTTCAACAAATACAAGTCAGGTGCTGCACCGGTTGATATCGGCAACGAAACTCCGATAGCAATTCTTCCGGATGATCCCGAAGTGGAAGCTGCGGATCTTGCTGCAAAGCCGGTTTCAGAAATCCCGCCGGATAGTCCGGCACGGATTGTTGTGCGGGAACTTGCTAGGAAACTCTGTTTACTCGCGAAAAAAAATTAATCTCTTTAAAAAAAACGTAGAAAAAATCAGAGGAAAACAGCCACGGCAATAGTGGTTGTCCAGAGGCCGTTTTTGTTCCCTTCAGCTGACTGGCAGACGTGTTTTGTCTTGATAATTTTTCCGCTGGCCTTGTAGATCTGTTCGCGTTCCTGCCATGCAAGACTGGCATCAAACTTGATACCGAGGGTGGTTGCCAGCATCGTGGCTGCAAGATCTTCAGCATATTCCCCGGTCTTTTCCTGGGTTTCTCCATATGCGTGATGCTCTGAGAGATACCCGTAATCTTCAACTTCCTTTGGGAGGGCAAGACCGATAGCTGACGATACCAGGCGATTCGGTTCGTTTGTATCATTCCTTGCCATAACGCAGAACGTGATTCCCCCCGGGAGGAGCTGGTTTAACCCGTCAGATTTGCAGATCTGCTTGCAGTTGGGAGGAAAAATACTTGAAACGTACACTAAATTGCATTTCTCTATCCCGGCCCTTCGTAATGCCAGCTCAAATGAGGCAAGACGGTCCTTATGGACACCTACACCTTTGGTGAAAAAAATCTGGGTCGGAACAAACATATTTTTTAAATAATATCTGTTTCCTTTTTAAGTTTTGGTCATTTGGGCAATATATAAAATAAAAATAAGAGGTATTCCGTTAAAAAAAATGACCGCGCCCTGCTGGTTGATGAAAAATCGGGAAAATCGAGAGCCCATCCATACGGTATGTCTGTAATGTAATACCCTCAAATTACGAAAGCCCGGCCAGGATGCCGGGTAACTCATCCATCGCGTCAATCGTAAAATCAGCATTAAACTCACTTCGATCATCAGAAAATCGGTCACCATACCGGGCATAGACCGAACGTATGCCCAGTTTCCTGCACGGTTCGATATCTCTGCGGGGACTGTCTCCCACTAAAAGTACCTCGTGAGTTCTGGCTTTCATCATGTCAAGTGCAACAAGGAAAGGATCAGGCGCGGGTTTCTTTACACCAACCATATCATAGGTTACCATCCCGCAAAAAAACGGGAGAAGTCCTGCTTTTTCCAGACGAAGTGTGGCATCTTTTGCGCATGCATCAGTCACAATCCCCATAGGATAGCCGAGTTCCTTGAGAATTTCAAGAGTTTCCATTACACCGGAATAGGGTGTAATGTGATGGAGTTTTTCAGTTTCGTATATCCGGCATACATCCTTGAAAATTCCATCCGGAGAGAGTGAGCGATCACTCATATAATCAAGAATGTTTTCATGGGATTCGAATCCCCGGACCGGGCGCAGGAAATACTCAAAGAGTTCATCACCATCATCAGTTCCAAGAAATCTTGTGACAGCGTGGCAGGACGTGATCTGTGCTCCGACAAGATCAAAAAGGGTATTATCCATGTCGAAAAGAAGAGTGGTAATTCCATTGTTTTTCCCGGTCTTGGGGTTTATCATCATCTCAATAGTTTGGTTGCTCAATGCATAGGATTTTTGATCCGGGCAAATTCCGGGTCAAAGATTTAACCCCAAAGACGGCAAATAGAAAATATTGCTTTGTAGAAATCATTGAGAAAACTCTGACGTTCATGGGGGCTTTGCCCCCGCCACGGGGGCACCCCCCATTGCGATGACAACGTATTACCGGTAACCTTACCCGGGCTATCGCACTGCGCCCGCCCCCCAACAGGGGACTGGTGGCGCAAGAAGGGGGCAATATATTACGTGAAAAAAAAGGTTTTCTACAGAGCAGAAATTATCTACCGGGATGCACTACATGGCCGAAATATTTCTCATTGAGATCCGTCTGGGGACGACAAAATGGCGGGTTAGAGAGACCATATATGCCATTGCCAAAAAGTTCCGGCTCGAAAAATTTGTGGAGAGAAATCCTCATATCACCCTGTATGGACCCCTGAACCTTAATGAAGGCATCAGCTCGCAGCAACTCCTTGACGCTATCGGACAGGTTGCATCCCGGTATGATCCAGTTCCTTTCATGATAGACGGATGGGAAAAACGTGAAGGTATGCATGGAAGTGTGATCGCTTTTTCGGTCCGATCTTCAGAAGCACTAAAAAATCTCACTGCCGCAATTGCTGATGCACTCATGCCGATAACCTTCAGCTATAATGTCTGGGATGCATATCGCGACAGGAAATGGTTTCACGTGACCATTGCCAACCGGCTCGATCCCCGGAAAGCAGAAGATTATTTTTCAGCTATTACAAAATCCGATGATACGCTGCCCCATATTGACCGGACGCAACCGGGATTATTCACCGGGCTTCTCAAATGGCTGAAAAAAACAGCCGGATTAAAATCCCGGCTGATCATCTGGCCGGTAACGCTGAATGAAACCGGGCTCAGAATTACCGTAATGCAGGGTGAAAAGATTCTTGCAGAATATGATCTTCTTGAAAAATGCTGGATTGCTGATGGAAATCGCCATACCTCCCAATCATGGCAGAACACCCTGTCACAATACCGTAAAAAAACAGGATTTGAACTGACAACCAGAAAACCCGATCAGGGAGGAGAGGTATTTCTCATCTCGGATTTACATCTCGGTCATGCCAATATCATCAGGTACTGTTCGCGCCCCTTCCTTTTTTCCGATGTGGCCGAGATGGATCGTGTTCTCATTGACAACTGGAACTACGTAATCCTACCCGAAAGCAGGGTTTATTATCTGGGTGATTTCCGCTACGGTAAACATGCACGTAGCATCAATGATTACCGGAAAAAACTGACCGGGAACATAACATTTATCAAAGGCAATCACGATGATGTTGAACTCGGAGCAGTCCCGTCATCAACACTGGATTACAAAGGGTTAACATTCCTTCTGGTGCATAATCCTGCCGATGCCCCTCAGGATTTTAAAGGATGGGTTATCCACGGCCATCACCATAACAACAATCTCCATCATTATCCTTTCATCAATAGGGAAAAACGACGGATAAATGTCAGTGCGGAAGTAATCGGTTATGTACCAGTGGGATTGGACGAGATCTGCTCACTCATACAATCCCGCCAGTCCGGCGGAAATACCGCCCCTGTTCTCCTCAGAAATCACTCCATAGATTGAAATCCCCTGTACTGGCGCAGGAAACCGCTCTGTCATAATCTATTTACGAACCGGAAATATAGTCCCACTGTAATGGTGAAATGATAATGCTGTTTGAACGGATTGTGTCGGAAGGAATTTCTCATATTTCATATCTCATCGGTTCGGGAGGACAGGCCGCAGTGATTGACCCGCGCCGGGATTGTGAGATATATCTCGATATAGCGCGGAGAAATGATCTGGTTGTCACCCATATTTTTGAAACGCACCGGAATGAGGATTACGTAACAGGATCGAAAGAACTTGCCTCCCGCTGCGGTGCAGCGATATACCATGGTAGAGCGATGGCTTTTTCTTATGGTATACCGGTCCGGCAAGGAGATACCTTTACATTTGGCTCTCTTGAACTTACCATTCTTGAAACCCCGGGACATACTGAAGAAAGTATTTCTCTGGTCCTTAGGGATAAGGAGGTTTCAACACAACCATACATGGTTTTCTGTGGGGATACCCTGTTCTCCGGTGATATTGCCCGAACAGATTTCTACGGAAAGGATCGTAACGCGGAGATGGCAGCCAGAATCTATCAGAACATCACTACACAAATCCTGCCATTGGGCGATGGCGTGATCATCTGTCCTGCGCATGGGGCGGGCTCGATCTGTGGAGGAGAGATAGCGGATCACCCTTTCACCACCATAGGATATGAAAAGAAAACCAACAAATGGCTTCAAGTTGATAAGGATGCTTTTGTATCTGCAAGGATCCAGGAATCTCCCTATGTCCCTCCTTATTTCAGGAAAATGGAACACTATAACAAAGAAGGTGCACCGCTCCTGCACAGGACTCCGGATCTCAAGCCCCTTTCAATCAGTGAAGTTAATGTGCTCAGGACATCCGGATGCCAGATTCTCGATATCCGTTCACCCACCAGTTTTGGTGCAGGACATATTCCGGGAAGTATCTCAATCTGGCGCGAGGGGCTCCCTGCGTTCATGGGCTGGATACTCAATTACGAGCTGCCGATCGTCATTGTAGATGATTTTAATCTCTCTCTTGATACCGTGCAGTGTCATTTCATCCGGCTTGGTTACGACAATGTTGCAGGATACGTTAAGGGAGGATTTCCCCAGTGGACAAAAGCCGCGCAGGATTTCACGACCCTTCCTACCTGTTCCGTGCAGCAGCTCAAAGAACGCCTGGAAACCGAATCACCGTATATCCTTGATGTGCGCGATATTAAAAACTGGAATTTACTGGGACATATTCAGGATGCACATCACCGGTATGTCGGGGAACTTACTGATCATCTGGATGAGATCCCGAAAAAAGAACCTCTCGTGATCTGTTGTGATGCCGGGTACAAGGGAAGCCTTGCAGCGAGCATACTTGCCCTGCACAACTACACGAAGATGACCAATGTGCTCGGAGGTATGACGGCATGGATACGGGCGGGTTATAGTATTGAGAAATAATTAAAAGATCTTTTATTATTCCTGCCAGAATTAACAAGATTTATCTTCTTTGTATGGGAATGCAGATTGTTGTGAATGTATGGATATAATTAAGATCCCGAGGATGGAAAAACAGGAATATGACCGTCTGATTGAGAAGGGGTACATCTGTCGTATTGCATTTCAGGGGGAGAAATATCCCTATATTGCACCATTCCTGTATGTTTTTGACGGTTCATTTTTGTATTTTCTCTCGACAAAATACGGGAAAAAGATCGAATATTTCCGTAAAAGCCCGTATGCCTCGGTTGAAATCGAAAAATACACAAAAGATCTCTCATCCTACACATTTGTAACACTCCAGGGATACATGGAAGAAGTGCACGACTCCATTGAGAAGAAGATCATTAGGGAAAAGTTCGTGGATCTTATTGTTGAACGCAACCTTTCATGCAATATTCTTGCTGCACTGGGTCATTCACCATTGGACCCCCCTGCTGCAATTGGCGAAGAAGAGCGATCGCTTGTCTGGAAACTGGTAGGCGTCAAGGATCTTGTTGCATTAAAAAATCTTTGATGGTTACGTATCCTTTTCAGATTTCAAGAAATTCAAGGAAAACTTTTGGATACATGAAGGATTGCAAAAAGGCATTTCCGGAACAGGCATAAGTAATTGCTACGCAATTCATTGATTTAAAAAAAGTCGTCTCTCCCGTATCTGCGGTGCTTGCTTTTCCAGCGCAGATACCTGCGGGAAGGGTGCACACAGCATGATGGAGGACTGATACGATACCGCAACCGCAGCCCATTATCAACGCCAGCACGTATCTTCTTTCAGATAATCAAGGACTCTTCCGATCCTTTGAAAAACCTTTTTTCTTGTATCCCGGACCTGCGTTCACATTTCCAAACACATTTTATGCACAACAACGGAGATCAGATACACAGATGACCCAATTGACTGTTGACATTGGAGGAAGCCCGGGCATTAACTGCCGCGGTTTCTGCGAATATTGCTACTTCAAACATGTCAAGGGTGTCCAGCCACTGGGGTGCCGGTACTGCCTCCCATTTAAAAAAGGATGCGATTACTGCACTCGCGGTGTTAAAGAAGAGTACAGCGGATTTAAGGATCTCAAAACTATTGCTGAAGAAACTCTTGCGAATCTCCAGACAAAAAGGGGAGATATCGACCGGATTACTATCAGCGGGGGTGGGGATCCGAGCTGCTATCCCCGGTTCACCGAACTTATTGAACTGCTTGGCAGTATGGAAGCACCGCTTCACATAGGTTATACCAGTGGTAAAGGCTGGGATGATCCTGCGATTGCCGATCTCCTGATAAACAATGGTCTTTCAGAAATATCTTTTACGATCTTTGCATCGGATCCTGCTCTTCGCAAACGTTACATGCATGATCGAACTCCTGAAGTATCATTAAAGATTGTGGAACGATTGTGTGAGAAAGCTGATGTATATGCTGCTGCTGTGATACTGCCCGGGATCAATGATGGAGAGGTTCTCGAGCACACCTGCGAATGGCTGGATGCCTGTGGAGCAAAAGGATTAATCCTGATGCGGTTTGCAAACTCAACGGATCAGGGTTTGATCCTGGGAAATGGTCCGATCATCAAAAACCAGAGGGTGCAGACGGTGGAATCTTTCCGTGATCTTGTTGCTGATTTGAGCGTCAAATTCGACATGAAGATATCCGGAACCCCCCTGTGGGATCCTGATATTGGTTCTCCCTTTGCAATTATCAGTGAACCTGATCTGATACAGAAACTACCCCGGGTAAACCGGAGGGCATCTGTTATCAGTGGGAGCGTGGCAGCTCCCTATATCGAGAAAATCCTGTCTGCCTGTGGTGCAGAAGTTCCGGTAATACCGGTTAGCAAGGAGATCGCGTGTCTCATCACAGCAGACGATCTTCAGAAAGTCGATATATCTGCGCTTGAACGTGCGGTCATCATTCCGGGACGGGCATTTGTGTTTGACCCTGAGGCACAGGAAATACTGGCACGAGATGGTGTGGATCGTGAAGTGATCCGTGGGCCGGATATGCTTACTGCTGATGCTGAAACCAGTATGGGCATGACCCGCGATCAAGTGCTCGCTCTTGAGATGGAAGGCTTTGCCGAGCTTATCCAGACAATAAACCGGTACGGAAGTAATAAAAAACCAAGCTGAATTAAACGGACCGGCTAAAGACGAGACAACAAAACGTCGCCGCGATTCCATCAAAAGTTGGAAATCTCAAAAGTATAATGTTTTACGGCTCTGTTGAAATCCTCTTTTCTGTTGCTTGTCTGTCCTCGACTAAAGACAGGAGGGTGACCACCTCTCTCCCCCAAAGGGGGAGGCAGCCCAAGGGGAGTATCCCCTTGACCCCCTCAAGTTTTCTCATCAACCTTCTGACGGCTATCGCAACATTGGGGGATGCCCGAGCGGCGGGGTGGAAGCACGATGTGCTGTAACCCCCAAGAGCGATTCTTTGGTGCCCCACAAGGATTTCAATAGAGCCTGTTTTACTAATAATCCATTTACTTCCATTAATGCAGATGTCCTTTTCTCGCGATTGAAAACGTAAGATCAGAGGTTTGGTTTATTCTGGAAATTATAACAAAGAAAAAAATCCGATGATTGGACAATGATATAAAAAAAAGGTGATTCATCATTTGGTGCCACCAACCTTTAATGTCAGATATCAAATCAACAAATAGTTAACATTTTATTGTCTGTAGTAAGCCTATTTTGATAATACCATACCCCCCTCTTGCGCCACCAGTCCCCCAAGGGGGACGGGGCGCATGGTGATTGGACAAGGCGGGTTACAGGTAATACGTCGTTATCGCAATCCGGGGGATGCCACAGTGGCGGGGGCGGAGGTGGAACCAAAGCCACGAAGAACGTCTGATAAGTTTTCTCATGGAGATGGCTTCTTAAAAAAACCGAAACAAAATCTTAATTGGTGGCTCTAATTAACGAATCACAAAAAAGAAAATTATATGATTGCTGCTGTGATGCCAATAACACCGGACTGGATAATAACAGCAACAGCGATAATAACGCCAGCCATCTCGAGTGCTACTGCGACATTACCTTTCTTGAGTTCCTCAAATTCCTCAACGCCTTTTGTCAGTTTGTCAAGGATATTGAGCGCAAGGTAGATCGCACCAACAGCAAGCACAATACCCAGAATAAGCTGGATGAATGCAACACCAACGGAGAGCAGGCCATCAACGGACAGGATGCCTACACTCAGTGCCTTGTTGATTCCTACGGACAAGCCGGATACACCGGACTGGACAACGAGCGCAATTGCAACAAAGACGGAGGCAACAAGGATACCGACTGCCACATTTCCCTTTGCGAGTTCCTTTTCCTCATCAATGCCCTTGGTGATCTTCCCGAGCACCGCAAAGCCGACATACAATGCCACCACGGCAAAGATGATGGCAATAACTAACTGGATTAATCCTACTGCTACATTTGCTAAAAGCATCATTTCACTCCTAATTACCGTATGGTGTTTGATCAAACGGTAAATAAATATATCGTCAAATCAGGCAAAAAAGAATGATATTCACCGCATATTTGACAATCAGAAAGAAAAATGAGCGTATAATTATCAGGGATCTAATAAAAACAATCTGATAAAACGGAATGCTGCGGGAGGGTTACGATCCCCCGATCTCCAGATATCTCAAGCCTGAACGCGTAAAAACGTTCAATAAACCCTATGAGTCTGGCGCCCTAACCAGCTAGGCCACCGCAGCACGAAAGTGCATAATAAAAACGCAGTAAAAACTATTAAAGGTTCTGATAGGCATTTTAAATCGTCCATCAATCCTTTTTTTGCTGCAGGTACTGGTTGACAGCAGCAGAAATTGCAGCGACTTTTTTCTCCTGTTCAAAAGATCCCGCGAGGGTCTGCATCCGGGTCTCCTCATCACGCGTGTACCGTTCGAGAGTGTTGAAGATATGTTCTTCCTGAAGGAAATGGGTGTGGGTATTACCTTCGATAAACTGTTGGTTGTTCATGATCGCATAGTGAAGGGGCAGGGTGGTCTTTACGCCAAGAATAATGTACTCCGAGATTGCCCGGCGCATGCGCTTGATCGTGTCAGCCCGGGTACGGTCCCAGGCACACAGTTTCGAGATCATGGAGTCATAGATGGGGGAGATGGTATAGCCCATGTGGATGCCGCTGTCGATCCTGATCCCCGGTCCACCGGGGGAACGGTACCGTACGATCTTTCCGGGATCGGCTGCAAAATTGTTAAGGGGGTCTTCGGCATTAATCCGGCACTCTATCGCATGCCCCCTGATGGAGAGGTCTTTCTGTTCGAAAGGGAGGGTTTCACCGGCCGCAATCGCCAGCTGCAGCTTGACAATATCTACACCGGTGATGAACTCCGTTATGGTGTGTTCGACCTGAAGGCGGGTGTTCATCTCCATAAAATAATAATTGCCATTACTGTAGAGGAACTCGACGGTTCCAGCATTCGAATAATCCGAAGCCTTTGCAACTTTGAGGGCTGACTCGGCCATACGTTCACGTAGTTCCGGAGTCATGATCGGGCAGGGCGCCTCTTCCACAAGTTTCTGGTGCCGGCGCTGGATCGAGCATTCGCGCTCATAGAGATGGACTGCATTGCCATGCTCATCAGCAAAAACCTGGAACTCAATATGCCGGGGTTTGACAAGATATTTCTCAATAAAGACCGTGGCATCTCCGAATGCAGATTGGGCTATGCGCATACTTGCCGAGATCGCTTCTTCCAAATCTTTCTCATTGTTTACGATCTGCATCCCAATACCGCCACCGCCGGCACTGGCCTTGACGATAACCGGGTACCCGATCTCAAATGCGATCTTCTTTGCATCTTCAATATTGTTGATGCCACCATCAGTACCGGGAACAACCGGTACGCCACTCTCCCTCATCATCTTCTTGCTGCCGATCTTCGACCCCATCGCCTTGATGGTCTTCCAGCGGGGTCCGACAAAAGTTACGTTCTCGTCAAGGCAAAGTTTTGCGAATTTATAGTTCTCGGCAAGAAACCCATATCCCGGGTGCACGGCTTCAGCCCCGCTTTTCTTGGCGATATCGATGATCCGCTCCATGTTAAGGTAGCTTTTTGAGGGATGGGCTTCCCCAACATTGAATGCCTCATCTGCATATTTCACATGGAGCGCATTCTTGTCAGCAGCAGAATAGATCGCTACTGTCTCAATATCGAGCTCCCGGCATGCCCGCATAATGCGGATGGCAATTTCACCCCGGTTTGCTATCAGGAGTTTTTCAAAAAATTTCATTGCACCACCAGCAGAACATCGCCATTCTGGACGACATCTCCGGTATCGACAAAGATTTCTGTAACCTTCCCATCAGCAGGACTGTGGATAGGGTTCTCCATCTTCATCGCTTCGAGTACAATGAGCGTGTCACCTTTCTTGACAATAGATCCCCTGTTGACATTGACTTTGAGAACCATGCCCTGCATGTTGCTCTTGATTCCCCCCTCAAACTCTCCCCGGGGGATCTTCTGCGGGGCGATACTTGTCACATCGACCTTGTTGCCTCCAACCGATACGATGCGGACATTGAATACTTCTCCGTCAACCTCGACTTCCATCTCGTTCGGGACTTCGGTTTTAGGTTGCATAACGGTCTGCTTCTTGGGAAGCGGCTCCTGCTGCCGGTCCCCTTTCAGAAATGCCGGGGCTATTGCCGGGTAAAGAATATAGGTAAGGACATCTTCTTCCTTTTTTATGAGACCTGCTGCGGTGGCTTCAGCTTTCATCTTTTCATAGGAGGGTTCCAGTAAGTCGGCTGGCCTTACGGTGATGACGGGATCATTGCCTATAATCTGGCGGCGAATCGTCTCATTGACCGGTGCGGGGGATTTTCCGTAGAGCCCGTGAATGTAGTCTTTGACTTCCTTGGTAACGTTCCGGTAGCGTTCCCCATTGACAAGGACATTTAAGACCGCCTGTGTCCCGACAATCTGACTGGTGGGCGTGACCAGCGGAGGGTAGCCAAGGTCTTCCCGGACGCGGGGGATCTCGGCAAGCACTTCTTCCATCCGGTTGAGGGCATCCTGTTCCTGTAATTGAGAGACGAGGTTGGAGATCATCCCTCCGGGAAGCTGGTAGATGAGGACGTCGGAATCTACCCTTTCTGAAATGGGATTGAGCAGCCCGCCGTATTTTTCCCGAACCCGTAAACAGGCATTTCTCACATTCCGCAGCCGCAATAAATCAATACCGGTATCATAGGGGGTTCCTTTCAGCGCGGCAACGATACTTTCTGTCGGGGGCTGTGAAGTTCCCATCGAGAACGGGGACATTGCCGTATCGAGAATGTCCACCCCGGCTTCAATTGCGGTCTGGTAACTCATCGGTGCAATCCCGCTGGTTGAGTGGCTGTGCAGGCAGACCTTGATATCCACGGCTTTTTTAATCCCCGTTATGAGTTCCCGGGCCGCTTCGGGCATGATAAGCCCTGCCATATCCTTGATACAGACAGAATCACAATCCAGTGCAGCGAGTTCCTTTGCCATCTCGATGAAGGTGCCGGTGTTATGGACCGGGCTCGTCGTATAGCAGATCGTACCCTGGAGGTGGGCACCGGATTTCTTAACCTGGTCCATTGACCGTTTCATATTTCGGATATCGTTTAATGCATCAAAGACACGGAAGACATCCACACCGTTTTTATGCGCCGCAGCCACGAATTTGTCGACAACATCATCAGAATAATGACGGTACCCGACAAGGTTCTGGCCACGGAGAAGCATCTGAATGGGTGTGCGTTTCAATTCATCTTTGAGAAGTGAAAGACGGTCCCAGGGATCATCGTTGAGGAACCTGATGCATGTATCGAATGTTGCCCCACCCCAAGCCTCAACGGAAAAAAAGCCGCATTTGTCAAGCCCTTCTGCGAGAGGAATCATATCCTCGGTCCGGAGTCTCGTGGCTATGAGTGACTGGTGCGCATCACGGAGCGTGGTATCCGTGATTTTGACTTTATGAGGAACTGATGAGTACAAAGGATAGCCTCTTTAGGACAATTCGATCAGATTTAGCCTCTCAAAAATTCATCAGGAAAGTATAAAAAATGCACTAACAATGCACTAACAAAAAAGGACCGCAATGACTGCTGCGCATATGGCAAAAAACACAGCTACGAGATCTCCTTTTTTCCGGGCAAAGACCGGGATGCAGGTCCCGCCATGGACATAACCCCTTATTGCCAATAGTTCTGCAGTATCCTCTGCCCGCATGAGAGTCCCGTGGACAAGGACCCGCCCGACCGGAATGATACTCCGAACTCCAGACCGCACTCCTTTCATTCGTTCCGCAGCGCGAATCCGGTCAAAGTCAGTGGTGAGGGTGTTTAAGTTCTGCAAAGCCATTTCAGCAAGCATGCCCAGTTCAAAACCGGTCCGGTTTCCAAAGAGCCAGCAGCCGAGATTCAGGAATTCCCCCCTTTTCTGACCAGCAAGTAACCAGACCCCGATAAGGATGACAACCATCATCCGGAAGAAATACGAGATACCTCCACCACCGGTAATTTCGAGTATTACACTGAAAAAACCAATAAGTATCACGGAAGGGAGAACCAGCCGGTTTTTCCGGATGAGATGAAGATTGGGCGTAAACAGCAGCCACCAGATGAATGCTGCAATGGCTCCGGGAATACTGAGAAATGCTACGAGAGACAGAAGGGTTGCTGCGCCAGTCCGCAGCCTTATGTCATGCATGCTGCCTCCATGAGATCTTCCGGAGAGATGTTCTTCGGTGTTTTTCCCGCAGCTATCAATGTCCGGATGAGGGGGGGTGCATAGTGCCAGTTCCAAAGACCATCCGGGGGCGAACCGCAGTACCAGAGCCTGCCCTCACGGATCTCCCAGATATGCGCGACCCGGGGAAATATTGCCTGCTCGTGAGTGAACAGCACAGTAATTCCTTTTGAACGGCTGGAAAGGGTGTTGCAGATCCGTTGTTTCTCATTCACATCGAGTGAACTAAAGGGTTCATCGAGAATGAGGAGATCATAGGGGTTTGCAAGAACACAGGCCAGGTGAAGCCGCTTGAGTTCCCCCCGACTCAATCGCAATGGATCACGGTCTCTTTTCTCTCCAAGGCTGATTGAGGAAAGGATGGTTTCCGGGTCCAGACCCCATGATTTACATTCATCATGAACGGTTGTGCCGGTGATATGATATTCGGGAAACTGGAAAGAGACCATCAGTGACGATACCTGCTCCCGGGTAACGGAACCTGATGCTGCCGGTAAAAGGCCTGCCATCATCAGGGCAAGCGTAGACTTTCCGCTCCCCACATCTCCGCAAACGAGATGCAGTCCCTCATCAAAAGTGCCCTGTGCTGAAAAGCTCCATGTTCCCAGAGTTGCCTTCACATCATCCAGTACGAGTTTCATGCCCTGCACTTCCATGACAGTGGATAAAACGCGGTATCTGCAAGTTTGGCAAAGACCGATTCCGGAGTTCCCGAAAAAAGGATCCGGCCTTTTTCGAGAAAGACAAGGTGATCACTCAAAGATGCAAGCTCCATATCCTGCGTGCTGCGGAGTACAAATGGTATGCCTGACTGGTGAATAATCCGGTCAATTGCCTGAATGCTGCAGGCATCCAGGTGTGAGTCGCATTCATCAAGGACGAGGACCCGGGGATCCTGGATCATCGCGGCAGCAAGGGCAACAAGGACCTTCTCACCCCCGGACAGTTCCCGCACCATCCGGGCAGACAAGCGGGCAAGCCCGAACCGGTTTTGGATCTCTTCCATGCGCTGGCAAATATCGCCGGGGGAGATATGCTGAAAGCGAAGCGTGGATGCTATCTCATCAGATACCGTATCGAAAAGAAAATTCCGATCCGGAAATTCATTGACCCAGCCGATATCTGACTTGCGTGGTTCTCTGTTATCTATCAGGACAGAGCCGGTATCGGGCACGGTAATTCCCGCACAGAGCTTGAGGAGAGTGGTCTTCCCGCTGCCATTCGCACCGATAACCGAAGTAACTCCCGTTCCTATTGACAGGGTATCAATCGCCAGTGAACGGTAGCTAAGGTTCTCGATACGGATCATGCAATTCGTTGCCCTATCAGATATGCAGCAGCGGCCTTGATTGCATCACCGGCAATAAAAGGGAGTACACCGGTAGTGATCGCGGGCAGGAACCCAAGTTTTAAGGAATACATCAGCCATGCGACACCAAACAGGTAGATCACACCAGTTGCTACAACGATCCCGCCAATCCGGATAAGCTTTGAATTCTGTTCATAGGCAAGACCCGTGATAAGTGCTGCAAAAATGAAACCGATGAGATAACCCCCGCTTGGCCCAAGGAGCACGCCTAAACCCGCCATGCCATTATGGAACAAGGGCAGGCCAAGCACACCGAGAATAATATAGAGCAGCACCGGAATCGCACCATAGCGATGCATGATTATACCAGCCATGATAACGAAAAGAGTCTGGAGGGTAAAGGGGATGTACCCGATCGGAACGGAGATCCAGCTGCCCAGCGCTATGAGTCCGATAAATGCTGCAGAATATGCAATAACCCGGGATCTCTGTAAATCACCAAACATCGTCAACCATAAAAAAAATGATGGTTGACGATAAAAAATATCCGCTTACTGCTGATAACAATCGCCAGCTATGACCCGCTCCAGCTTCCCGTTATCTTTTCGGACAATAAGAGCGCCGTATTCATCGATATCAATCGCTTCGCCTTCAAAACTGTTTTTGAGAGTACGAATCTGGACGCGGCTCTCGAGTGTGGCAGAGAGGCTCTTCCATTCCTGCGTGATAGATTCATACTCCCCGCTTTCTACCAACTGATACCGGTTCTCGAACTCCCGTAAGATACGGGCAAGGAATGAGGCACGGTCGATCTCATGTCCGAGTTCAGCGCTGATGGATGTGATATCCCTCTGAAGGTCCAAGGTGAAATCCTTGACCGGGTTGTTGACATCGATCCCAATACCGACAAGGCAGTAATGAAGGGTGTCTGATTCTGCCGACATCTCAAGGAGCAACCCCCCGACCTTCTTTTTCCCGATAAATATGTCATTGGGCCATTTGATCAGCGCCCCGAGATCGAACTCCTTCCTTATTGCCCGTGCCACGGCAATGGAACCTGCCATCGTGATCATAAAGATGTGGTCGATAGGAACCTGTGGTTTTAAAACAATCGTGATCCAGATTCCCCCAGCGGGGGAGATCCATGCCCGCCCCATTCGGCCGACACCGCCGGTCTGCTCTTCTGCAATGATAACTGTGCCATGGAGCTTTTTCGGATCGCCCTCGGAACAGATCTGTTTTCCCACACTGTTCGTGGAAGGTGTATGCTGGAAATAACGGATGTTTTTACCAATGATCTGGGTATGGAGTTTCTTATGAATTTCATAGGGAAGGAGCTTGCTGCTGGAATGCATGAGCTTGTAGCCTTCCTTCTGGGATGACTGGATGTCGTATCCCATCTGGCGTAGTTCTTTTATGTGCTTCCAGACCGCTGAACGGGTGACTCCCAGTTCATTGCTGATCATTTCTCCGGATATCGGTGCAATAGTTCGTTCAAGAATCTCAAGCACTTTAAAGGCGGAATCAGACATAGAACTCACCGTTTGGAATCAATTTGTTCTGAAGGAAGCGGACACGGATCTTTGCCACACACCTGTTTTATTATCGCAGACTGGTTTTCCATAAGCGTTGCAAGATCAAAAATTCCGGTCATATCGACAACACCTATTGCACCGATTGCCTTTCCATCCCGGTCTCTGAAAGGAGTAACTGTTACGGGAACACCCTTGTACGCTCCACTTGAAGGAATTATTTTTATCATGTGGTTGGTCCTGATTGCCTCTATAAGGATCGGGCCATTGTAGTGGCGATCGATAACCTTTCCATCTTCAACCCGTATACCGTCCTTCTCGAGTGATTTTGCCGTAACAGGAAGGTGGTGGATCAGTTCGTGAACTGCAAGGACAACAGGTTCGAGATCGCCGGCATCTGCATTGCAGGATAAGGTATAACGGTGCATGGAACTTGCCTCATATGTCTGGTCATTCTCTATCTAGATGAATATTGCGTATACCGTTTGTGTAACCATATCAGGAGATTTCAATTACAGGAAATTGTTCCCCATCCTACAGGCATGTCTGTATCCCTTCGCAACAGAATTTTTTTAAGAAATTGCGCGAAGGATATTCATGAATACTTGTGATGACAATGGCCCCCTTTCCCAGCTGCTTTTCAACAATAACATCCACGGAATCCGCTTTGCCAACAGATAAACCGTCATGATGAGCAAATGAGCCATCGCATTCGATACATGCAGGATCGTAATCATCAATCAGGGTACTGGCAGCAGATGATGGGATACACACAATCTGCCGGGGATGACAGTCATGCTCATAGGTTACTGCGAATGGAAGCCAGTCATACACATACGGCTTTTCGGTTGCTGCACCAAAGACCAACAGGTGCCCCCCATTCTCAACAAATTTTTTTATCCGCGGAGAAGAGGCACGGAGTGCCGGTAGCAGATTCGTATAGAGGTGATTTCCAAAACCGGTGGGAATGATCAGGCAGTTGAATGCTCCCCGGTAGAATGGTGCTGCCAGCATGTGAGGGGTGACTAATTCACAGGTAATACCGCAGTCCTCAATATACCGGTTAAAATGCTGGGAAGTTTCCCACACGAACCCGGCTCGACAATTCATCCCTTGATCACACCCAGGGGGGTGAGACGGGCGACAAGCCGGGAAATTCCCACATCATGCACAACACCCACGACTTCATCGCTGGATTTATAGACTTCCGGCGCTTCATCGGCGATTGCGTTTTCACTATGCGCCCGTACGATTATCCCTGCTTTCAGGAGATTTGCCGTAACCTCTTTTCCACTCAATTGCTTTTTTGCCTGGTTGCGGCTCATGAGACGCCCGGCCCCATGACAGGTACTGCCAAAAGTCTTTTCCATTGCGATCTTTGTTCCGCGCAGCACAAAGGAAGATGTACCCATGCTGCCGGGAATGATTACCGGCTGCCCGATTTTCAGCAGATCCGCAGGAAGGTCATCGGAATCAGGGCCGAATGCACGAGTGGCACCTTTGCGGTGAACGCAGACGTTCATGCGTTTGCCATCAACTCCATGCTCTTCGAACTTTGCAACATTATGTGCCACATCGTAGACCAGGGGCATATCTTCATAATTGATCCGGAACATCTTTGAAAGAACTTGTCGCACCGTATGCGTAATGAGCTGCCGGTTTGCCCATGCATAATTTGCCGAAGCTGCCATTGCACCAAAATATTCCTTTCCTTCTGGGGACTGGATGGGTGCACAGGCAAGTTGCCGATCCGGAAGGGTGATATGATATTTTTTTGTCGCAGTTTCAAGGAGTTTTAAATGATCGGTGCAGACCTGGTGCCCAAGTCCGCGTGATCCGCAGTGGATCATACAACAGATCTGGCCCAGCCGGATCCCGAATGCCCGGGCAGCATCCGTATCGAAGATCTCGCTCACAACCTGCATTTCGAGAAAATGGTTGCCGGATCCCAGTGTCCCTCCCTGAGGGACACCCCGCTGTTTTGCTTTTGCCGATACTGCACGGCTGTCAGCCTGCTTCATGTACCCACCCTCTTCGCAGCGGACAAGATCGCGTTTGGTACCGAAACCTGCATCGACAGCCCAGCTTGCCCCTTTTATCATCATACCATCGAGATTCTTGGGAGATATCCTGAGCGAACTCTTGCCGCCAACACCGGTTGGAACTGCCTTAAAGAGTTCTTCGATCAGGTCGCGGCGCCCGGAAATATCTTTCTGTGCAAGCGGTGTGGTGAGTAACCGGACCCCGCAGTTGATATCAAATCCTACACCCCCCGGCGAGATTACCCCTTCATCGAGACTGAATGCTGCAACGCCCCCAATCGGAAATCCATAACCCCAGTGGATATCCGGCATCGCAAGCGAATGGCCGATAATACCGGGCATGGTTGCAACATTTGCAACCTGCTGAAGCGCACCGGGTTCCAGGCTTTTTCCTAATAACTCCGACAGGAAAATTTTTCCCGCAACCCTCATACCCGGGACATACCCTATCGGTATTTCCCATTCATTTACTCCTGTTTGTCGCACACCGTCAAGCATCAGTTTTCACCCCCGTTATCTGAATTATTGTCGAATTATTGTAAAGACCTTGTTCCTTGAGATCTTTTCCCATTATTTCACCCGCGCCTATACATCAAATAAGATATCCAGCATATATCCGTTCGTATCCTTCCTGATAACAAGTCCCGAATAGGAGATCCCTTTTACTTCTGTTCCCGATGAATGTCGTAAAGGATCAAAAGATTCCCCATAGAGAACCGCAGCCAGATGCAGGTGATCGATAATGATCTCTGCTCGTGAAAAGACCAGTCCTTCAACTTCAGCGATAAAGAGTACTTCTGAGAGAAAATCGCATAAGAGTGATTCAATATTGTCAGATTCGATCCGGATCTCTTTAATTATTCCATCATTACGGTCTGTTCCATATACAACCTGCATAAGGGCAAGGAAAGCATCGGTAAAAAGGGCATCGAGCGTTGAAGCCTGAGCACGGATTTTTACATCCGCCGTATGAGATATCTCTTCAAAACTCATCCGCGTTCGTGCCTGATCAGATCATTGTCATCAAAGAAAGGAATCATTTCCATATGGATACTGTGCAGGAACCGCGCCTGGTGAATCGAAACATATATTGTATGGTTCCCGGCTTTTAAGAGAAGGTCTGTTTTTTTCGGGGGTTTTACCTGGACGGGTAAAAGAATGGGCCCTCCGCAGGATGTACTGATACGAAAATCACACTTCCGCTTATTGATAAAATCGATAACATCAGGAACAATGGTGACCTCGCTCAAACCTGAGCGGTCATGGGAATCTGTATGCATGATGCTTTAATTATTAGAAGGCCCGGCTAAAAAACGATATGGATCAGGAACGCATCAGCAGACGCCGACAATCCTGACAACAACATCAAAGTATTTGTCCTTGAGTTCATAGCGGTTCACTCCATCCTCATTTCGCGTTGCATGGAGGATACCGATCCGGGAAGCAATGATGCCGACCATGGATGCAATTGCATGAAATGTTACCACAAACTGCTTTTGCAATTCTGCAACAATTTCTGCAATGGTGATGGATTTGATCTTTACAAAGAGCCGGAGTACTTCACGCCGGATCCCAGTCCTGTCCCGGGAAAGGTAGGATTGCAGGCGCCCTTCAATGACTCTTCTGATCTCAGTTGGAGATCTCATACTTTTAGTGTCAAAGGTCAAGGTATATATATTTATTGATTTTATGCGTTTTAAAATCCCAGAACGGAAATCCAGCCATTTTTAAAAGGAACAATTTTTTTCTGCGAAATTTTTTTTTAGAGGGGGAATGTTTCCCATCCCGGGTTTTATTTCCCTTTGTATTACTGCCGTACCTGACTATGGTCCATGCCAGACTCTGGTAACTATTTAATCGTTGATTGACAGATGAATATGACATGGGATTGTTCAAATATAACATCGAAAAATATTCACCAAAACAACTGGTGATAATCCCGCTGGTTCTTCTTGTCATTTCGATCGTACTGCTTGCGCTCAATATGGCAACTACGGGTATGCCAGTAACACCGGGAATTGATTTTTCCGGGGGCACGGCAGTCACCCTTGACACTTCTGATACACGGGATCAGATCCAGGCAACCTTTGCCGGGTACCCGCTTACTGATATCAGTGAAGGCGTGAACAACGGGAAATTTTTAAAATTCAGCACAATGGATGACGCAAAATTCCAGTCGCTGACGGCCCTGATAACCCAGAAATATCCGGATGCAAAGATCGACCAGATCGGGGAATCTTTTGGAAAAACCCTGCAATACCAGGCTGTAATTGCGCTGATCTTTTCTTTTATCGGCATGGCAATCGTGATCTTCTTAGCATTCCGGACATTTGTCCCGGCAGCCGCTGTTGTTCTTTCGGCATTTGCTGACATGGTAATGACTGCAGCAGCGATGAACATTATCGGAATCCCCCTGACGCTGGGGACTGTTGCTGCACTGCTCATGCTTATCGGGTACTCCGTTGACAGTGATATCCTTCTCACCAACCGTGTTCTGAAGCGGCAGGGAAAGCTCAACGAAAAACTGACCGGAGCATTCCAGACCGGCATCATCATGACCTCGACTACTCTTGCGGCAACAGCGGCACTGTTTCTCGTTTCATGGTTTGGCTCGGTGCAGATACTTATGGAGATATCCGCAGTGCTTCTGCTCGGGCTGGTTTTTGATATCCTGAACACCTGGCTGACGAATGCCGGCATCCTGAAATGGTATGCCCAGAAAGGAGGTGCCAAATGAACGCAGCTGAGTTAAAAGCACTCGTGACTGACTGGCGGGTAGCCATGCTCATCATCCTTGTTGTTCTTTCTGTAGTGGCGATATTTCCCCATGTCGATCAGAATGGCAAGATGGCCTCCAATCTTCAGTATGGCCTTGATCTTCAGCAGGGGTCGTGGTTACAGCTCGAATTCCGCGCGGAAGTCGTAGGATTTACTACGGATCGTCCGGTTGAAGAGTTTATCACAGATCTTTCCAAGAAGCTGGACACGGAGGTCCTGCTCGTTGACGCTACACACCTTGAGATACGGAAATATTATTCCCAGGCCGATCTCGAAGCGATATTTACTGCTGCTGGTGGAAAAATCACCACCTACCAGCAGGGTGTTTCAAAATCCACTGCTGAAGATGTCAAGCGTATTCTTGAAAGCAAGATCAACACCCTTGGCACCAAGGATGCAAAGGTCAACACCCTGATTGGCTTGAATAATGTAGGCCGTTATATCCGTGTCGAACTAGCCGGCGTAGATATGAAACAGGCCCAGGAAATTGTCGGAAAACAGGGTAAATTCGAGATTCGTATCCTGACTGTCGGAAACGAGAGCGAACATGTAATTTTTGGCGATGCCATTACCAGTGTCCAGAACCCATCCCAGGAACCTGCAGGCAGTGATCACTGGGGAGTAGGCTTTTCCTTAAGCGATGCGGGTGCAGCAGCATTCCGTGAAGGGGCAATAAAATATGGAGCAACCGTTGATCCTGAGCACCACAACCTGGTCATGCTTCTTGACAACAAAACGGTGTACTCTGCTCCCTTGTCCGAAGACCTTGCCGGTAAACTTCAGGCAGAAACCATAAGGCAGCTTTTCGCATCAACCGGTTCCGGGAAAGCCGGAACCACTCAGGCAACGAACCTGGAAATCCACCTGCGGGCAGGAGCTCTTCCTGTTGATGTGACGATCGCCGGCTCCGGAGGGGTATCTGCCCCCCTTGGTGAACGTTATAAAATGATGGCATTGCTTGCCGGTATTTTTGCGCTCATAACAGTCGGGTTAGTCATCTACTTCAGGTACCGGGAACCGAGCATTGTGTTACCCATGGTGTTGATCAATGCCTCGGAAATTGTTATTCTCCTTGGAATTATCAGTCTCATCAAGTTCCAGCTGGATCTCCCGACCATCGCCGGTTTGATTGCAGTCGTAGGTACGGGTATCGACCAACTGGTCGTTATCACGGATGAGATCCTGCATGAAGGCAAGGTTCCTTCACCGAATCTCTACTTAAAGAGACTTTCCCGGGCACTGGGAATCATCGTCGTTGCTGCAGCAACCGTAGTGATTGCGATGCTGCCCCTTGCGCTCATGGATCTCTCCACGCTCAAGGGATTTGCGATCATTACCATCCTCGGTGTACTGGTAGGAGTACTGGTTACCCGACCGGCATACGGTAAGATCATCATGCAGATCCTCTCCAAGTAACAATACCATAGATTTATCTTTTTTTTAATCGACTATTCTTCCGGGTATGTTTAATGAGCAAACCAGTCTTGTTTGATTTTTTTGCCACATGGTGCGGTCCCTGCAAAATGCAGACGCCCATTTTAGATGAACTTGCAAAAAAGATGGGAGCTTCTGTTGAGATCCGGAAAGTTGATGTCGATCAACACATGGATCTGGCAGAGAAATATGGAATCCGTGTTGTACCAACACTCATTATAGAAAAGGATGAAAAAATTATCCAGTCTATGGAAGGAGTTACGGATCTCGCAACTCTCGAAAAACTCCTAAAACCTCTGGTGGAATAACGTGAAGATCGGTATTGTCGGAGGAACCGGTGATATTGGTGAAGGAATGGCCCTGCGCCTTTCGCCACTGTACGATATCATTGTGGGATCCCGAGATAAGGAACGAGCAGAGAATGTCTGCAAGTGTACCCTTGATGTGTGTGAACAGCGTGGCAAAAATGCCGGCACACTCGTTGGTGCATCGAACCAGGATGCAGTAACCTGTGCAGATATCGTGATCCTTGCCATCCCGTATAAACACCTGGCGAGTACTATTGAATCACTGGACTGTTTTGAAGACAAGATTGTGATTAGTCCTGTCAACCCCATGGAGAAACGTAATTTCTTTGAATTCGTTCCTCCGGCTGAGGGATCGGCAGCTCTCCTTGTGCAGAAGATGCTGCCCAAAAGTACACGGGTCTGTTCCGCGTTTAACACCATTGCGGCTAACAAGTGGCGTGCGCTTGACGAGGAACTTGCGTATTCAGTACCGGTCTGCGGGGATGATGCAGATGCAAAAAGTGAGGTAATGGGTATTGTAAACAACATCTCGAAACTCCAGGCATTCGATGCAGGTCCGCTTGCCGTTTCCTGTATGGTAGAGTCACTCACCCCATTGCTTCTCAATATTGCACGGTACAACAAGATGCGGGATGTCGGAATCCAGTTCCATTAAGGTGCAGCGTATTGTCCGGTCACTTGCCGGTCATTATGGCGAGATTGACTGGTGGCCGGGCGACACGGATGAAGTGATGATCGGTGCAATTCTTACTCAGCAGACCCGTTGGGAGAATGTAGAGCGGGCACTGCTTGAACTGCGGGGGAAAGAACTGAACTGTATGCGTTCGTTGTATGCTGCAGAAAAAAAAGATATCGAAGAGGCCATACGGTGCACGGGTTTTTTCCGGATCAAGGCACAGCGCCTGCAATCTCTTGCCGCCCATGTTTTGGAATCATATGGTAGTGTGGACCGGATGAATCATGTTCCAACAGGAAAACTCCGGGACGGTTTGCTCAGTGTTAAAGGAATCGGTGATGAAACTGCCGACAGCATCCTCTGTTTTGGTTTTTCACGGACCAGTTTTGTGATTGACGCATATACCGAAAAGATCGTGCGATGTATAGGTATTAAGGATAAACGGCAGGAATTAAAAACCCTGTTTGAAAAGGTACTTGCCGGTGATCCGAAAGTGTACCGACAGACTCATGCCCATATCGTGGAATATGCAAAAGAGTTCTGCGGAAAAAAGAGGTGCAGTGAATGTATTCTGGTGAATTTGAACGGATAGGAAAACGGCTGTTTGCAGAACACCTTGTCGGGGGCAACTTTGGTAATATGAGCATACGGACCAGCAACGGAGGTTTTTTTATCAAGCGCACGGGTGCCTGCCTTGACATTGCCACCGAGCCGGTGTTTGTCCCCCTCTCAGGTAATGCACCGAAAGAAGCGTCAAGTGAGTACCGGGTGCATCGCGAAGTCTATAACCGTTCAAATCACATGGCCATTGTTCACGCCCATCCCCCGTATGCAGTTGCCGCATCGCTGGTGATGGAACAGATTGTGCCGGAAGACAGTGAAGGCGAGATGCTCTGTCCGCTCATTCCCGTGGTGACGGGTGAGCCGGGTTCGCAGGAGATTGCTGACAATGTAGCGCGTGCACTTACTACATCGAAACTGGTCATCGCCCGGGGACATGGAACGTTTGCTGCCGGTGCAACTCTCGATGAAGCATATGTGTTAACCTCACTTGCCGAGCATTCCTGCCGGATACTTGCATTGAAACGACAGTTTCTTTAAAAAAAGGGTTTTGATTTTTTTCCGGTTATTGTTTTAAGGTGATTCGTTAATTAGAGCCGCCAATTAAGATTTTGTTTCGGTTTTTTTAAAAAGCCATCTCCAAGAGAAAACTTATCAGACGTTCTTCGTGGCTTTGGTTCCACCTCAGCCCCCGCCACTGTGGCATCCCCCGGATTGCGATAACGACGTATTACCTGTAACCCGCCTCGTCCAATCACCATGCGCCCCGTCCCCGTCGGGGGACTGGTGGCGCAAGAGGGGGGTATGGTATTATCAAAATAGGCTTACTACAGACAACAAAATGTTAACTGTTTGTTGATTTGATATCTGACATTAAAGGTTGGTGGCACCAAATGGTGAATCACCTATTTTAAAAATTACTTAGGATGTTTTGGAGGCTCCAGGAGCTGGATCTCCCGGATGATCTCCCGGTGAAAGATAAGCAGCATATCGCTGATCATCCCGAACATGAAGATCTCAATACCTACAACGATAAGAAGCACCGTAAGAATAGTGAGCGGGATGTGCTCGATGTTGTGCAACCATTCGAGTACTACAAAGACACCCACAAGCAGACCAAGAACCGTTGTGAAAAGGCCCATCATGCCAAAATAGAACATCGGGTTGTTCACCCGCGCAAGCCGGTAGATGGTGCTGACGATCTTGATGCCATCGTGGAAGGGGGATAGTTTTGTTGCTGTGCCCGGACGGCTGGAATACTTTATCGGTACTACCATTACCCGCTGGCCGTTTCTGACGGATTCAACAGATATCTCGGTCTCGATCTCAAATCCCTTCTCTTTTAAGTGCATCTGCTGGATTGCAAGCTTGGTAAAAGCCCGATACCCGGAAAGGATATCATGCAGATCCCGGCTGTGGGCGACCTTGAAGAGGAGATTGAGCATATGGTTTCCAAAGAGATTCATATGGGAAAATGAACCCTCTTCAGCATTGATGAGGCGATCGCCGATAACCTGATCAAATCCCAAAAACAAAGGTGTCAGCATCTTTTCCGCATCTTTTGCAGAATACGTACCATCACCGTCAAGCATGAGGATATAGGGCTGCTCTATTACCTCAAACGCCTCGATGATTGCATTTCCCTTTCCCGTTCCGGATTGTGTACGAACAGTTGCTCCGGCCTCACGGGCGCTTTTCACGGTATTGTCCGTGCTCTTACCATCAATGACCAGGATATGAGTATACCCGAGCGCGGTGAACTCCCGGACGACAGAGCCGATTGTCGGACCTTCGTTCAACGTGGGAATTAATATGCAGACCTCATCTTTGTTGAATTTCATTGGTATAGTATTTTTAATAGAGTGGCATAAGTGCTTCTATGCACATCCCGAAAAAAGGGCTGCGCGCTTTTGGCATTGCAGAAAGTTATTCCGGCCGCACCAGTTCCACGCTGGCAGGAGTGGTGATGCGAAAGGATCTCCGGATAGATGGCTTCTCGTTTGGAGATGTGACGGTTGGGGGAATGGATGCTACGGACTGTATCCTTGCCATGGTGCGTGATCTTAACCGGCGTGATATCAATGTCATTATGTTATCCGGTTGTGTAATTGCATGGTTCAATATAGTGGATCCAGCACGCATTTGTCAAGAAACCGGAATTCCGGTTATCTGTGTCACTTACGAAGACTCATACGGGCTTGAAACGGACATCAGGTATCATTTTCCCGGTGATGAGGACAGAATCAATGCATACAGGAAACTGGGAGAGCGTATACCCGTGATTCTTCACACAAACCAGACCATTTTTCTCCGGGCATGGGGGTTGGACCCAGCGGATGCAATGAAATTATGCAATGATTTTACTCTTGAGGGAAAGATTCCGGAACCTCTTCGTGTTGCGCGGCTTTGTTCCCGCCAGTTGATAAAACATCGATCAGGTCATCGTCTCCCCTTAATCAATAAAGCGGATTGCCCGGAGGAGAGAATTCATAAATATTAACATAAAAATGAGAATAACAGGGACAATTATCAGGAGTTGAAGGGATATGACACAGGAAGAAAAATGTAAGCGTTGGGTATGCCTGGAATGCCACTATATATTTGACCCGGTAAAGGGAGATCCAAAAAACGGCATTGCCTGTGGAACGGCATGGAAAGATGTACCTGATACGTGGCGATGTCCCGAATGCAAAATTCTTAAGGCAAAAAAAGGCGTATTCAAACGACTGGATGACTGAACCTGTAGGACCATCTTTTTTTTATTGACTTACGCGCAGTACGTATGGCGCGACAGGATCTGTTCTGTTGTCGAATCGTACACTTCAAATGTGATCTTATCTCCCGGGTGGAATGTCCTGTCCTTGTAATCGATCCTGATCGATTGATCAACGTTCCAGGTTTGTTTAGTCATCCCCGCGATATACTGGATGCCAAAATGGTGTGAACTGATAAAATCATGTCCGTTCATGGTTGGAATAATGCAATCCAGGGGGAGCCCGTTTTTGTAGGTTTTAGCATACAGGTTCTGGTTTTGATATCCGATTGAACCCGTATTTTTCACCACCATGGAACTATCAAAATTTGTGCCATGTAAGATATTGGTAATTTTGAAAATCGCAGGCACTTCCGTGTCATGCGGTTCAAAATCCGGCATATGAAAGAAGAGGAGGACAAGCATTGCCAGAATTAGCGTTATCGCTATGGTGAGGACCCCGGCAATTACCGGAGATGCCGCATCAGTATTCCCGGGAAATAAAGACAATACCTGATATAAAAGATACAACATTATATTTTTATTGAAATCGTTCTCAAATGCATAAAGATCTCACCCTTCAGTGAACACGGTACCTAAAAAATTTCGTCTCTCTCTCATAACTGAGTCAGATGAGGATGAACCGTGAACATAAATATCCCCGGCTCCAAGCATTTCCTGAGGTTTATCGTCTCCTGCTAAGGATTGCCCTTAAATGTCCACCCTTCCTGAATGTTCCAAAACAATTGACGCACGAGAAAAAGGGCGGGAATTTTACCTTGAAGGTCTTGCATTGGGACGCGAGGGGCGGCACGCGGATGCACTCGTTTCATTTTCTCTCGCGCTTGCGGTTGATCCGACCCTTGCGCTTGCATGGGTAGGACGGGGGTTTGCCCTGGGAAAACTGGGAAGGTATGAAGAAGAGATAGAGTGCTGTGAAAAAGCGATTGTGTTAGATCCCCGGTGCGTTGATGCATGGAACAACAAAGCATTTGCCTATGGCATGCTTGACCGGTTTGAGGACAAACTCAAGTGCTGTGATGAGGCGCTTGCGATCGACCCGGAGAATGCTGTGGCATGGAACAACAAGGGAGTTGCGCTGGGGATGATGGGAAGATATGAAGCGGAGGTTCGCTGCTGTGATCGTGCCATTGAACTCAGGCCCCGCTATCTTTCAGCGTGGGTAAACAAAGGATTTGCCTATGGAAAACTGAGATGGTATGAAGAAGAGATTATCTGTTACGATCACGCTCTGAAAATTTATCCGTTATTCCTGTCAGCTATCGTGAAAAAGGGATTGGCTTTAATCAACCTCAAACGGTACCAGGACGCGATTGAAGAGCTTGATCGTGCCCTTACCATCGATCCCGGAAATGCCAAAGTTCTCTACCGGAAAGGTCTCTCTCTCTGTATGCTATCCCGGCATGAAGACGCGATACGATGTCTTAAGAAAGCACTTGAAATCGATCCAACAATTGCTGATGCATGGGTTGTGATGAGCAATTCGTGTTTTATGCTCGGAAAACTTGAAGAATCGGCTCGTGCATTTGACCAGGCGTATTATCTTGATATTAAGGATGTCCGAACCGGTATAGTAAAGGGTCTTTCCCTGTTAAAAAACGGGAAATTTGACGATGCATTACGGTGTTTTTCCGATGTGTATGGGATCCTTCTCAGATAATCCGGCAGAATAATTTTACCCTTTTTGTATGATTTTCGTACGATGACATCATTGGGGTTTTTTTGTCTCAATACTCAATCTTAAAAAAACACTATTGTTCTCATACGATTACTCCCGTTGCATTTTTTCATAGATTTTTTTCACATAGTCAGAAAAAACGCTCCGGGTTACAATGCCCCAATAATGCGACCGGGATTACTTCTCAGGGTAAGGAAGTGTCGCAATTACATTAATACATCTTCCTGATTCGATAAGAAGATCTTTTTTACATACTCCGCTTTTTTATGTCTCTCAAACGAACAGAAGAGTATGGATGTTGAGGAATATGTCCGCAGAAATATTGCTGATTGTGCGGACCGGGAAACCCTGCAAAAAAAACTCACCGAACGAATCCTTGAAATAAAAAATGTAAAGAAATCCTATGCAGATGCATTCTCACGGGCGGTGATTGATGAAGTCAACAATACACTGGGATTACAGGGTGACTTTTTTGAATTTGAGCCCGCTCATGTGAAGATGGGCGAGTTCGGCGTGGGGTCCCGGGGACAAGGCGATTTTTTTGCGCACCGCCAGATCGCCCGTATCATCGGAAAAACATCCGCCTCTGTGGGTGTGGATGAGATGGATGATGCAGGTGCAGTCTGTGCTGAGGGAAAATATATTGTCTGTACCGTTGATGGCATGCACTCCCGTCTTTCCGATTACCCGTTTCTTGCAGGGTTTCATGTTACCCGGGCAACGCTCCGCGATGCCTATGTAATGGGAGCAAAACCTGTCATGCTCTTTTCCGATATCCATGTTGCCGATGACGGGGACGTAGCAAAGATCTTTGACTATACTGCCGGGATAACCACGGTGGGCGAAGCGATGAATGTACCGCTGGTTACGGGTTCGACATTACGAATCGGCGGGGATATGGTTCTTGGGAACCGTTTAACCGGGTGTGTTGGGGCGGTAGGAGTTGCCGAACATCTCACTGCCCGCAAAGCAACCAAAGCCGGCGATGTTATCCTCATGTCTGAAGGTGCAGGTGGCGGGACGATTGCAACCGCAGCAATCTATTCAGGATTTCCCGATGTTGTAGAACATACGATCAATCTGAACTTCCTTATGGCCTGCGAAACCCTGATGAAAAGTGATGTTTTCTCCCGCATCCACGCCATGACCGATGTGACGAATGGGGGGTTACGAGGCGATGTGTTCGAGATGGCAGAAACCGCGAATTGCCGGATCGTGATCGATGAATCAGCTACTACGACATTGGTTGAGCCCCACGTCAGGGCAATGCTTGAGAAACTTCAGATCGACTACCTTGGCGTATCACTCGATGCACTCCTCATTGTTGCTCCTCCCGATGTTGCAGATGAAATCTGCCGCATTGTAAAAACCGCAGGTGTCCGGATGCGCCCGGTAGGTTATGTTGAAACAGGCAAACCTGAATCGGTTCTCATCATGGAGGGAAAGGAATGCGATTTCACGCCGCGATTCAGGGAGTCTGCTTACACACCGGTCAAAAAAGTTGTCGATACTGATCTGCGGGACTTTGAAGCAATGAAAGAAGGGGTGCTGCATGCTGCAGAAGCGGCAATTGAGAAAAAGAAGCGCGTTCTTGAGAAGTTACAGAAAAAATAATATCCTTTTTTATTCCAGGGGCTTTCTTCCGCTCACACAAATATTGTATGCCAGCTGAGGAACTCTCTTCTCAACAAATGGTTCGACTTTACAGGCGAGGTTGAAGAGCGGGTCGATCATATCGATATGGGCAAAGGAACACCAGGATACGTTAACTTCTGAAAATCCAGCCTGTATAAAGAGACTGATCATCTCGTTCTTATCGTAATAATGCTCCCCGAAATCCTTCATCAGAATATGTTTGATCTTCATCTTCTCACTGAGTTGATAGATCGCCGGAATCCCACGGGTAAGAAGTTTTTTCCCTAACGTGCAGATTGAAATGACTCCTCCGGGTTTTAATACCCGGTAGGATTCCCTGAGCATTGCATGCGGATCTTTTACATAACTGAACACAAGAAGACTGGCAACAGCCTCGAATGAATTGTCACAGAAGGGGATTTTTTCCCCGGTCCCGACAATGAATTCACTTGTCGGGCACCGCGCGTGCGCACGCGAGATCATATTTCCACTGATATCCAGTCCAACAGCAGTGCCACCGTTTTTGATAAATTTTTCCACAAACAACCCGGTTCCGCATCCGATGTCAAGAAGTCTGCCTCCCGGGGGTAATGGGCGCATGAGCTGGTTGCTGATGTGTATATGGTAACTCCTTCCCCGGTGATGATCGTAATGATGATCATACACATCGGCTATGGAATCGTAATGGTGCTGGATTTTGTTATGTTTGGTTGCGCTCAAGAAAACACCTGGTGGACTCGTGTGGTAAATGCGCCGATCTGAACAAATTCATTGTTGCTGTGTCGCATGCGCAGTTCTGCGTCGGCAAGTGCAATGGCAATTTCCGGGTGATTGTATTCCCGTTTGGTAATTATCCTGATCTGTTCGAGCACTTCACTGCCGGACAATCCGTAATCGATCATCAGGGATTCAAGTCTTCTGATAGCGCCACGGATATCCCCATCTTTTATTGCCTTAATTGCAGAATCCGACACATTTGCTGTTTCAGATTGATCAATTTCAAAGAGATTGCTGCATTTTCCTGTTTCAAGGGCGACCTGAAGCAGCAGAATTGCCCGGCGCAGATCTCCATGTGCGGCCTGGACAATCAATTCCAGATCATCATCTGAACAACCCTGTTTGTCGGTTGGTTCATTCTCCTTTACCATGCGAAGATAGTGAAGTATCACCGTTTGATCGATCGGGGCAAAGAACAGGGGCAGGCAGCGGGATGCAATGGCGGGAATTATCGAACTCTGGTTTGTTGTAGTAAAGACAAAACGACACGTACCACTTGAGCGTTCCATAATCCTCCGTAAAACCTGCTGGGCTTCGAGCGTGAGCGTGTGGGCATCTTCAAAAACCATCAGCTTGAACTCTGTGTCCAGCGGGCGCAGGGATGCGTACCATTTGATAATATATTTGAAATTGTTAATGAGTGACTGGTTTTTCTGGTAGAGGTGGGAATACCGGTCATCCTGTTCAAGCAACGCTTTACCCTGGGAAAAAAGGTCAGCAGTCTGGAACAGGGAACTATTCAGTTCCCAGTTCTCCCCATACAGTTGTCTTGCAAAGCATTCGATTGCTGCACTTTTTCCAGTACCATGCGGACCGGTGAGGATCAGGTGAGGCAGGGTTCGCTTTTCAGCAAAGGATAAAAGAAGACGGATTGACGGATCCTGGCCCACGATCTCTCTGAATTCTTTCGGGCGGTATCTCTCAATCCATAGCATGCTCAAGCCTCAATGATATCTCACGTATAGCTTCTGACAAAAGATAATGATTGTCAACAGTACCGGTGAGCTTCCTGCATTCATCGTCAGATAATTCTGTACACGCACGGGTAATTTCAGGAAGCGCACGGGTGAGCTCATCGATAACGGAAAGGGTTGCTGACCGGGCTGAACGGGAAAGAGGATTGAGATCTATTACAATGACCTTCTTTCCCATTTTCACCAGCGCTTCGCACCGGTCCCCGTCTTCAAGGGGAACCAGCACGACATCCGCAGAATACATTCCTTCCCGCCGGCACCACGCCCGGTCATGCGAGAGCGGAAGTAACCGTTCCGCTTCGCCGGAAAAAACATCGGAACCGGCCTTGCTGAGCAGTTCTTCGATCTGTTTCACTCGTTCTTCTGTCCTGTGGAACAGGTTTACTTCTACCTTTGCCCCGCTTGCCTTCTGGAGAGATGCAATCTGGTGAGCGGCCAGCGCAGCAGTGTTGCCATTCACCGAAATGACCGGGTTGCGTGCGGAGATGAGCATCGCTGCAGCGATTCGTTCAGCAAGGCGGGCGCTCTCAGTTGTCCTCTCCCCAATAAGGTAATCAAACGCCTCCCCTCTCCCGTGAGCGGTAAGCCCTTCCATGGATACAATACCGGAGCGGACGCTCTCTGCAAGGTTCTCACGGGTGACCAGTGAATGATATCGTGGATGATCTTTTGGAATCATACAGGATTCTCCAAAATTCTTGGGCCGGTAGGGGATACCTGAAACTCGTATACTTCCCCAAAAGGAGAGAGGACCTCCCGTGCTTTTTTCCCATAGGCAAAAACGCCGTTTCCCAGCATGGTCATGCCTGCCGGAACATTCTCCTGATCACAGATATGAAATACTTTTTTTACCGCGTCTGTCATCAATCCGCTCTGCTCGGCAAACTGTTTTGAGAGTGAGAAAAAATCCCGTGCATCACGGGGAGATGCCAGGGGAAATGCAGAGGATACCTTTTCCATCTGGGATGGTGAGGCAAGAACCGTTGGCGTGTGAATCGGCCCAAAACTTACCGAGTACAGGGATTCCGGCAGATCAAATTTCCGTTCAATCCTTGCATCGATTCCCGGACCGTGCCGGATAACCCGCCCGCCACCCTGAGCTGCTGCCACATCGCCAAGCCCGGTCCGGTGTTCAACCTCAATCTCATGAGAATAACGGGCGATATCCCAGGGAGTTAACCCGAGATTAAAAAGACGGTTGAGGGCCGTAACTGTTGCAAGAAGGGCCGCGGCAGAAAGTCCGAATCCTGCACCGATCGGCAGGTGACATTCCGTTGTGATGGATGCGGTTACCCCTAATCGTTCCATAATTGAAGCAAGGGGAGGCGACTCACATGAAATTATTGAGGGGTTACCATTTACCGCCCGGTGCCGGATAATAACCGAGGGAGTCTCAGAGTGCCGGACCGTTGCTGTCACTCCTTCCGTGATGACAATGCCTGCTCCCATACTACCCGTAGTCAACGATGTGCTCCCCTCTATCCTTTTAAAATATCCGGATATGTGGCCCGGACAGAATGCAACAACTCTGTTTTTGTCTGATGGGGAGCCCTCCATACACATATAAAACAGTTAGGCGTTTTTCCTCATAATGCATCCTGTCAGACAGTACGGGTACATTTTACTCAATCGACACTAAAAGAGCTCATTACCGATAATGATCCCGAGCATACTCCGGACCCCCTGTTCATGCAAATACTCCTGGAGTTTTCGATCGAAGAGGGGTCAATTTACCCCAAAACGGAGCGTATATTGGAGAGATACAGAAATCAAAGCCCGCAAAATGCCCGGATACGGGTTTTTTGCCATCGCAGTCAACTCCTTTTTTTTGTGGTGGGAAATGGCCAATATCGGGGGTGATATTTAATCCCAAACACCAGTTTTCAAAACAGGGGTTTTCATGCAATTCACGGATTAGTGGTCATCTGAAAGCCGATCCTCAATCCAAAAGGTACCATTAGGGATCATTTTAACCCGTTTAAATGGGGTGTTTAGCCTTAAATCATCCAATAATAGCGTATTTCCAAAACTTCGTGTCAGGATTCCCGGTTTTTGAGAATATATTCGGTCTTTAGAAAAACGCCGAAAATCAAATAGACCCATTTCAGGCGTATTTTGGCAAAATGAGCCCATTTTAAATGGGGGGATCTCTTGCCATACCCGGGAGCGAGGGAGAGTAATGGCATACGCCCCCGGTACTGGTGGAAGCAAACGATCACCATTTGACCAGCAATGAGATCCCGCTGTTTGTCGCAAGCGGGGTGCAATCCGGAATCCTGGCCGGGTATTTATTGTAATAATTGTTCCCAGATAGCGATCGCGATCGCTTCTTTAGTTCCGCTCACGGGGGACTTGTCCCGACGCGTTACCATCATATACTCGCCGGATTCGCTCCCCATGGTTTCGGGTGCGTTTATCAGTACCATGTCAATACCTCCACCCGAGATCATTGCATCTGCCATCTTTTCCTGGCCTCTGCCCAGCTTGAATGCAACAATCCGGGGAGAATATTTTTTTATGATCTCGTCCAGCAGCTTGGGGAGGGGTTCAAGGTCGATATGAGCCTTCTTTCCGCTGGGAATTTTCCCGTCAATTTTCCGTGGAGCAAAATCTGAGATTGCTGCTGCGCTGATGTATATGTCCACGCCCTCGCGGGCAAACCGGATGTGAACCGCAGAGCGCATCTCATCAGCGGACTCGACATGGACATTGTCTACGCAGGGAAAGGTATCCCGGTGCACAACGGTTACCTCCGCACCGAGACGGTACGCCTGGAGAGCAAGAGCCCGGCCCATTAATCCGCTCGATCGCGTGGTCAGCACGCGGACATCATCCACCGGTTCCCGGCAGGGGCCGCTGGTGATCAATACACGCTGTCCTTTGAGCGGCTTTTGTAAGACTGCACGCTCGCACCGGAGAACAATCTCTTCGGTATCAGCAATCTTTGCCTTTCCCTCCTGGATCCGGGGGCCCGCACATTCCACACCCCATGATTGCAGGCGTGCAAGGTTCTCCACAACCGCCGGGTGACGATACATGCTGTGGTGCATGGCAGGAACAATGAGCACGGGTTTCCTGCTGCCAATAGCGGTCGTGGCAAACGTTGTGACCGGGGTGTCATCGATGCCGGCTGCGATCTTGCCAATCGTGTTTGCTGTGCAGGGAGCTATGAGCAGCAGGTCAGCACTTCCTTCGTCCCCGCAGTACTGCACATGCTCCACCATACCGGATAACCGCTGGAGGGTCTCCCTCCCGCTGGCATAGGTGAGTGCGTCCGGGTGGATGATGCCGGCTGCCGCAGCACTCATCACCGGCTGGACAATCGCACCACGACGTCGCAGGGCATGGATGAGCTTTACCGTTTCAACCGCCGCGATACTGCCGGTAACAGCAATAACGATCTGTTTTCCGGCAAGGGTCTGGACAAGGGTCATGCGAGCAACACATCCTGCACCACATGCCAGGCATGTGGCCGGTATTTCTTTACTTTATGTACCATGATAGTGGGAGAAAAACCTGCGCTCTTACAGAGCTCCCTGATCTGATCTTCCACGCTTCCGATACTGTGGACATGGATAGTACTTCCCGCCACAGCATGCTGCAGGGCAGAAGGCAGCAGGGAGATAGCATCAAAATGTCCCATGATGATCCGGTTATAGATCCCGGAAAGCAGATCCCTGCAATCGCCCAGTGATGGAGTAATGCGATCCGATAGTCCGTTGGCGATGATATTTCGTTGCAGGTAATCAAATGCCACCGGGTTTATCTCCATTGCATGGACATTTCCCCCGCTCCCCGCAACAGGCAGGGTAAAATAGCCGATACCGGAAAACATGTCTGCCACCCGTTCACGCAGACCGCTCTCCTGCACCAGTGCTGCCATGCGTAGTTTCTCGATCCGGTTTCCCTGCGAAAACATCACTCTGCGGGGGTCCAGAAAATAAGTATACCCGTTCTCATGATGCCGGACTTCTCCGGCTTCTCCCCACATCACTTCCGTTGAGGGGGTCCGTGTCACGTCATTGAGCGACTCTATCCAGAGTACACCCTGCGGGTGACGGAACTGAACAATCGTCTCAACTTCAGAATGTGCGGGCTTTTTGCCGTGAACGACAGCAATTTCGCCGATCATGAAAAAACCCCGTCCCCGGTATTGCCTTTTTTCAGGAATCACGCGGTCAAATGCAGCATCATCCTTGACCGGGACCCAGATCGTCTCGCCTTCCGCGTAGGGACTCCGGCTCCGGTCAATCCAGTCCTCATCCCGGATAGTCCGGATCTTTTCCTTTGGCACCGCTCTGACGCGCATCCGTTACCTGACTACTATGATCTGCTCCCCGTCGCGTAAAATGCTGAGATGATCCCCGGGCCGGGCACACATCCATGCAAATTTCTTAAACTCAATAGTCCGACCGGAATCAGGATCAAGAATCCCAATCATATCCTTATCAGAAAAAGCCACAAGTGCAGGTGTTGCATTCCGGGCATTGCCGATCACTCTCTCCACATCCTCGTCTTTTACCGCACGGAAGCTGCCATCTGCAAGATCCATCACCCGGATATGATTGGACTCTACGCGGTCGACCTCTGCATATCTTCCCCGGGACAGGATGACATCCTGCTTCTGGAAACGGGGAATCCGAAGTGCATAGGTGATACGGAAGAGCTGTCTCCCGCTTTTTTCCCCAACCAGTTTTGGATGCGTGGTGTACCTGCCCCCCAACTGGGCAATGATTGCCTTGCAGATCAGGACGCCGATATGCTGGGACCCGATGATGATGTCAAGACCGTCATGAATCTCGTTCATATCGTTGATAAACGAGAGGCGTTCACCCCCGGCCTGGAGATCGTCTTCGACCTGCTGGGCTATGGATGAAGCCATCTGGATCTCGTACTTGCTGGGAATCCTTCCCTCAGCCCGTACCTGCACTACCCCTTCATAGTAACTTCCGCTGATCCGGTTGCAGCGGTCGCACTGCTCTTTGTGCCAGACGAGTTCTACCGTGCATTTCTCTTCAACAGATTTTTTGTACAGCTCGCCCCGGATAACAAGGTATGCGCGCGATCGGTTCACGGTCATATCCACAACGGTGACATCAATAACAGGCTTTTTTATATCCGGATGCAGGTGCACCGCTGATCGTGCCAGGTCCGGTGCAAGATCGGCCCGTTCCTTTGAAGAGTCCGTCCAGGTGTTTCCGATTTTGATAGCCCCGCAACTGGGGCAGTGCGTGCTCAAAGCACGCCGGTCGAAGGTGAACCATTTGGTACTGACAACCTGGCACTCATTGCAAAGCCCTTCATTTTCTGTTGGTTTGCCACATTTCGGGCAGAATCGATCCTGTATACTCATGTTAAACCCGGTAAATCTGCGCGTGCGGTATTTTTCCAATCATGATACATTCTGGACGGGTGAGATAGCCCATGCTGATGGCTACGTTAACCGCACGCTCGCCAATCAGGTTGATATTTCCCGCCTTCTCGAGCGCTGACCGCACTTCATCTTCGCTTGCGGGAGTAGTGCCATAAAATGAATCGTGAACTGAAACGGTAAGCTTCTCATGACTGATTGTTGTATTGAGAAGTTCACGGTCGCAGACCGCAACCACATCCGCCGACCCGGGCAAGTGATGAATTTTTAAAAACATTGTATATTCATTGAGCGGGGGGCATGAAAAAGGTAAGCAGGTGAATTATTTTACGGTGATTATGACCCCGTACACCTTTTCGATCGTCTCGGCATGGATCCGGAAGCAATCATCCGGAGAGATCAGGCCTTTGTCGAGAAGCTGGTTCGTATACCGGGGCACGGATTTGGGTCCGATCACTGCACCCGGCCGGGAATTTTCATCCATATAATCGCTCTCCATGGTAAATGGCCGTTTATCATGTGCAAGCCGGGATATTGCTTCATGTTTTGCAATTAAGGAGGGGTGAAGGGGAGTGTCAGGAGATCCGTAATGTTTTACCACCCGCTCTTTTGGCACGTTTGCCCGTTGTGCCATCTCCACCACATCGGTACAGGGCCCGGTTTCCGCATGGATCTGGAGGGCGCACCTGCATTCCGCAGCGAGACTGAGTGCATGCGCAAGTACTTCATTGGATGCAGCAAGGATCTCCGGGCTGACCTCATAGTGAGGTCTTCCGCTCTTGAGAGCAACGGCCTTTCCTTCCTGCACATACCGGGCAGCACAGTCAAGTCCTCCCTTCATGACCGTAACAGCCTGTTCAAGAGTCATACGTTCGGTAAGCCTGCTGATCTCTGCCGGGTGGACCCCAAGGATGGTATTGACCCCAAGCCCGATACCCGCAACCATGTCTGCAACCCGTAACGTTTCATCAAAAACTCCCGAATAGTCAGCGCCACAGGTGGGATGCACAGACAGGGACCATGACGGCTTTGAAACAAGGAACACGTGTGTTCCTCCCGCCCTGAGAAAATCCTTTGCGGCTTCAATGCCACGCCCGTTCACCGGATCAAAATGGATATGATCGTCAGTGATCGGAAATGCCGGGGATTTCATTGCACTCCACAATCTTCATGAGGGGATACCCGTTTTCAGGTGCAAGCCGCGCCCGGCAATACGCAAACCCGACCCGGGTGAGGATTTCTACGTCGAACATAAGCCCGGAAAGTTCACTATACCCAAAGACATTTTCTGTCATCAGGTCCCGGTTCAGGCGAACGGTGATCTCTTCTACAAAAGGCTGCAGGATCACTGCTTTTTCTATCGCTGTTTCCACACTTGAAGCGGAATTCCGTGAAATCGGCGTGCCAACCCACTGGTGGTAAAGCGCTCCAAGCTTGATGCCTGCCTCAAAGACGGCCTGTTCCCTGTCAGTTATCATGTTACCTCAAATCAACTGGATGATTCCCTGCTTTGGTTCCATTGCTTCACCATGGCGCAGGAGCATGTCAATGCCATCTTTTACTTTGTCCCGGCTGAATCCTTTGGACGTGACTGCGTCAATCACCAGATCAATACCGGCACGCCGGCCTTCCCCGCCAATATCACGGATCGCGTCCTTGATTACACGGACGATATCCCGTTTCTCTTTCGAAATCCCCGTAGTAACTTTGTCAATATCAAAGGTGCCGGTTTTTGCATCGTAGGCAACCTGGCGCAGGCAGGCATCCACGATATGGATTACCCGTTCCGCATCGCTCACCTCTATGGTATTTGAGAGCCGGATGCGCGCACTTGCTTCTGCGAGTCTGACCAGCGCTTCGAGCTGTCGTGCCGTTACCGGAACTGCTTTGTTGGGTTCGGCAAGTCCCCTGAGACGGAGATAGTACCCGATGAGTGCCTCTTTTGCCTCTACAGAGAGCATCGGAAAACAGGAACGTTTTGCATAGGCGATATATTTCCTGAAGAGGGCGGGTTCAATATCCGGCATCACCGGTTTGAGCTGCTCGAGAATGTAATCCTGCGTTACGCCGGGAATAGGGGACTTTTTGTGCTGGGCAATCAGTTCACCGACACGGTGCGTTTTAACGATGTGTTCGGCAATAGCAAGATCCCGCTTCTGTTCGGGCTGATCGGTCATGATAAAGATCAGGTCAAACCGGGAAAGCAGGGATGGGGGCATATTGATCTGGTCCGAGATATCGCCAAACATGTCAAACCGCCCGTACTTCGGGTTTGCCGCACCGAGAAGTGCACAGCGGGACTTGAGGGTTGCCGTGATGCCCGCTTTTGCAACGCTGATGGTTTGCTGTTCCATTGCTTCATGCAGGGCAGAGCGATCTTCTTTCTGCATCTTGTCCATCTCATCGACAGCCGCAATACCCATATCTGCCAGGACAAGCGCACCTGCTTCAAGAGTCCAGCGCCCTTCACCAAATTCATCCTTGACTGCTGCTGCAGTCAACCCGGCAGAGGTTGATGACTGCCCGCTCGTGTAGATAGCACGGGGGGAGAGTTTTACCACATACCGGAGCAGCTGGCTTTTTGCGATACCAGGATCTCCAATCAGAAGGACGTGGATATCTCCCCTCAGCCGGCTCCCGTCCGGCATCTCCTTTGCAATTCCCCCGAATAACTGGAGCACGATTGCCTGTTTCACATCTTCGCTGCCATAGATTGTCGGAGCAACGGAGTGCGTGATCATCCGGTAGATCATCGGATCTTTGCTCAGGGTAAGAATCTCGTTTTCCGCTTCCTCGTCGATTTCGACTTCCTCGAACTCTTTTTCCGCAATCTCAATGGAATTGCATTCGAGGAAAATATCGAATACCGTACTTTTCTCGCCTTTGACTACCCGTTGCATTGAACGAAGGATCCCGTTAATAATGACCCGGTCGCCCGGAGAAACCATTCCGGATAGATCATCCGTTACGTCAATATCCAGCGTCTGGGGCTGTTCGCCACCCCTCAATCCTTCCGGGGACTCCTGGATCCTGAGTTTCTGGGAGTCAACAAACTTCGAGCGCTTGGGCAGCAGTTCGAGTTTCTTGAATGCGCAGCCGTCCGTAGCGCACCCGTCGGGCTCGATGAACTTCCCGTACTTCTGTTTCCGGACCGTGAAATGGCCTGCAGGGCATTTGAAAACGGCTTCGACTACGCGCGGGCGGACTTCGGTTGTTTTGCGCAGGATCCCTTCGGCCGAGACAAACGTATTGATATCATCCGATCGGATGTTCCGGATAGCGATTTTTTTCGGGAGATTGGTAAACCGTATATTGATGCCTTTGGGGGGTTTGCCATCTTTTGTCCGGACGAGCTGGCCGCTTATTATCGCCTCACCGACATCTTCGAGGACTTTTCCCGGATTCTCGAGGAGCTCATCGGCCATTGCAATGCCGGCTTTACCGAACCGCTCGATCTCCCGGTAGTCAATATAGAGGGAGCGCTTGTGGGGATACTCACGCGAGATCTCACCCAGTTCTTTTTTGTACCGGCTTTTAAGTAACCGGCTCCAGTCCCCGGTCCGGTCTGACTCCTGAAGGTCGGGTGTTTTATCCATGGACGTCCTCACTGGTTCTTCTGTGCGGTCAGCACAAACCGGGCAATGAGAGCTTCCATCTGGATATCGCTGTTCGCACCTTCAGAAATACGGAAATCTGTCTCGCCGATATGGTCTATCAACTGCACTTTTAAATTCCGGTTCATATCCCGTTTTACCAGTGCCCGGTAACACTGGTTGATCAGCTCGTTGGGAGCAATCCCGCGTTCATGCAGCAGTTGGTTGAGGAGCGATTCGGCCCCGTCAAAATCGCCGGCAAGGGAAAGGGCCAGCAGTTCATTGATCTCGTCAGGACGGGCAGTCGAAGTGATCGCATAGACCATCTTCTCATCTATGGTTGCGCTGATGATTGCCCCGCCCTGCAGCGCGTTGATTGCCTTGCGCATATCACCCTGAGCAATGTACACGATAGCATCCATTGCTCCAGCGGTGATACTGAGTCCTTCTTTTCCGGCAATCCTCCGGACTTCTTCTTTTACCGCTTCTGCGCCCAGGGGTTTGAAGCGATAGATCGCGCACCTGCTCTGGATTGGATCGATGATCTTTGAAGAGTAATTGCAGGAAAGAATGAACCGGCAGGTCTGGGCATAGCTTTCCATCGTCCTTCTTAATGCAGCCTGCGCATCAGTTGTGAGGGCATCAGCTTCATCCAGAAAGAGGATCTTGAATGTGGCATCGCCGAGAGGGGTCGTGCGGGCAAACTGCTTGATCTGGTTGCGCACTACATCGATCCCACGCTCATCGGAAGCATTCATCTCGCGGAAGTTCATCTGCCAGGAATCCTTAAAAAATTCCCGGGCCAGGGTAACTGCCGCGGTGGTTTTACCCACACCGGCACTTCCCGTGAACAGGAGATGGGGGAGGTTGCCATTCTTCACATATGATGATAATCGCTCCACGATCTCATCCTGACCCACAATATCAGCGAGCCGGGATGGGCGATATTTTTCTATCCAGATGGTGTGGCTCTCCTCCATAGCTGTCCTCTTGTGTGCTGATAATTTTACTATATTATACGCTATGCCTGATTGTTAAACTCATTTTCCTGCATGAAGAAACTGTTGCATTCTTTTATGCATGTCATAATGTTTATCATAATGGTTTTGAAATTACTTTCATGCAAGGAAAAAATATTTTATTCACTTTTTGCCTGATTTTTCTGCTCATAGCCCCCGCTACAGCAAGTTTAAACAAGATAGCGGCAGGTTCACCGGTATTCCTTGGCGAAAATGATGTTGATATCTCATCTGCCCTGAACGGTTGTCATACAATCGCGTGGTGGAAAAACGGCACTTCAATGAGTGGACCCCCCGCAAAAAATATCACCATCTATGAAATGAATTCCGTTTCTGAAAAAATTTATCACTACAATGTCAGCCCGGAAATATATGCGGGATATACCGGCACGTGGTACTGTGAGGAAAAGGAACCCAATTTCCCGGTCTTTGAAATCCGTGATCCCCAGGTTGCGATAATGGTCTGGGATCTGGATAATAATCAGGATGTAACGGGAAAGACGATACCCCGCGCAACAAATATCACTTACCGGATTGATACGAATCTCTACCCGGCACTCAACTACCTCAACCGCCCCAACTCAAATCCATCCGATGGTTTTTTTACGGTGAAACTGACCGATCCACTGGGCCGGAACATTCCCAATATTTATACGGGAACATATGGAAGAGCAAATACCCAGATTCTGCTTTTTGATAATTATCCCTATATTACTTCTTCAACGTATATCTGGAAAAACGGAAATGCATGGGATCATACCGCCCGCAATATTCAGGGTGACATGATCTACCCTCCCGGCACGTATACCTTCAATGTAACCCAGGATCTCAACAACATGCGGGAAAGTTATGCATCAAGTGATGGGGCCGGTCGGGAAGGAAAGACCGTATCAACGGCAACGGTTACTTTCCTTAGTCCTGAGCCATTGGTAATAACATCTTCTCCCGTCACTGCCGTTTCCACGTTACCGGAAGTGACGATTACAGCAACGGCAACTCCCGTTACGACGATTCCACCCGCAACAGCGACTTCAATTCCTGTTGCAAAAAAGACTACCTACACTCCCATGCCCTCATGGATCGCACTGCTCGGCGTGGGAATTGCAGGATTTCTTGTAATAGTCCGTCGCAATAATTGACCGGACCTGCCTCCATTTTTATCATATCTTAAGTAAAAGGATTAAGAAGGTAGGTTCAGATGAATTTTCGTGTGGTTACCGTATGTGTCCTTCTCCTGCTTTCCGTTGCGGGAATAGTGACTGCAGCAGAATCTCCCGCGGGGCTTCAATCCGCAGGTGCACTCTATTCAAAAAGTGTGGATCTTGCAAATGGTGGAAAATACATGGAAGCGTTACAAGCAGCAGATCAAGCGCTTGCACTCAATGAAAGTTCCTTAATGCCCGTTATACAGGCAAACCGTGCGGGAATACTCACCGTTATTGGACGGTACAATGATGCAATTATTGCTGCCGATGCCGCATTGGCATCTGAGGGCAACCTGACGACCACGCATTCCATTGCCTGGTACAACAAGGGTGACGCACTCCGGCATCTCGGCAGGATTAATGAGGCAAAGGCTGCATTTGCACAGGCACAGGCTTTAGACCCCACACTCATCCCCCCCACAGATATGACGATTATCACACCGGTTACTACACCTGCAAAATCATCTCTTTCGCCATCTCTTGCAGCGGGTGCACTTGCATTGGTTTTCCTTATAGGGGGCTTATTCTCCCGCCTCAAATAATACAAAAAACAAAAATATTTGCTCTGTAGAAACGGGCATGAACCATTAAATTCACTCCCAAATCATGAAAATCGTTTTTATGATTCTCCCCCGCCTCATGGCCTCTCTTTAGGCACGGCGGGGCAATGTGATTTCAACAGATTATTCATCAAAACCGCCGCGGGGGCGTCCCTTTTTGGTGCGGCGGGGTTCATCGCAGTTGTAGAAAGGATACATCTCCATTTTTTCCGGATAATATGATTTTCAGGGGAAATCCTTTTTTTAAATAATATATTGCCCCCCTCTTGCGCCACCAGTCCCCCGTTGGGGGACGGGCGCAACGCGATAGCCCGAGTAAGATTACTGTTAATTCATCGTCATCGCAATGGGGGGATGCCCCAGTGGCGGGGGAAAAAGCCCCCGAGAGCGGTCAGAATTTTCTAAATGAATTCTACAGAGCAAAATTATCCCTTTTGGTAATTCCCCATTACTCACTATTGAACTAAAAAACTGTTCGATGAGGTGAACATGCAGCACATTAACATACGTCGTGTCTGTGTCATTAGGTTAAGAGTATGCATGGTAATGACTATATCTTGAATACCTTCCGCCAACCATTTTACTAGGATCTATGGAAGGTGCAGCACGGGTATTTGCCGGAGATTTTTCCGGATCAACCCTCTCGGTTCAGGATGCAGACGGGCAGAGTCCCGCATGGGTAGTGACACCGGGTGCTGCCTGGTGCCGGCTGGTGTACCTTGCGGGGGCTGTTACAGAAGTGACAGAGAACGGCGATATGCTGCGATGCCGGCTTGCCGATCCCACGGGAGCGTTCAACCTGATTATCGGGGGGAGGAATTCACCGCTTGCCGGGCAGTTCAGAAAAATTCCCGTGCCTTCCTTTGTAACGGTAACCGGTCGTGCCCAGTTGTACCGCAGGAACGATTTGGTGGATCTTTCGATTCGTCCCGATAATGTGATGGTAGTTGATCGTGCGATCCGGGATCAATGGATCCTGAAAACCGCTGAAGCGACCCTTGGACGACTTGAACAGGTACATCTAGCCTTCCTGGGCCGGAGTACAGATGATCATATTCTCAAGGCGCACCGCCACTATAGCCATTCACCTGAAAGCATCCGGGCACTCGCTGACATGGTGGGTTGTGCTGTGCAGAGTATCAAACCCCCAGAACTCATTGCAGTCATCCGGTCGGATGTCCGGGAACTGGTGATGGAGATCCTGAAAAACACCAGCAGTCCCCGTGGCATTGCAGTCGATGTTGTCATCAGTCAGGCTGGGGATCGCGGGATCGCCCAGACGGAAGTGCTTCTGGCTATAGAATCACTTATCGTTGAAGATGAATGCTACCAGCCCCAGAAGGGATTTGTCAAACTATTATGAAGATGGAATTTATCGGTGAGGGGCCGGCACTTGTCATCGAAGGTGAACAGCGCATGCTGGTTGTTGCCGACCTGCATTTCGGCATAGAGGCGGATCTGGCTGCACACGGCCTGCATTTTAAGAGCCGGAGTGAACGCAGGCTTGAACGCCTTCACTCGGTTATCGATTCGACAAAACCGGATGCTCTGGTGCTGCTGGGCGATGTGAAGCACAGTATCCCCACCCCCACGTGGCAGGAGCATTACGAGCTGCCAAAAATCCTCGATTCCTTACGGGCCAGGATACCGCTCCATGTGTTTCCGGGTAATCATGATATCGGCATCGAACGGTTCCTGCACAAAGGGGAGATCCAGCCAAAAGACGGGGCGATCCTGGATGGTGTCGGGTACCTTCACGGGCACATGATTCCTTCGCCTGTACTGGACGGTCACCTTATCGTCATCGGTCATCACCACCCCCTGCTCTCACTCAGGGACGAGGTTGGCTGTGCATTGCAGACCCCTGCATACCTGCGGGCAGGAATTGATGCAAAAAAAGATCCTGGTGGCAGAACCCCGTCCGATAATAGTACTCCTTCCCGTGTATTGTTTGTGCCCTCGTTCAATGAGATTGCCGGGTACGACATCCTCCAGATCATAAAAAAACCCTTTTCACCCCTTTCGCGAATGATGCAAAAAGAGAATACCGAGATCATCCTTGCCGATGGGACATACATCGGCCCGCTGCGTGCATTGATTCCCGATGAAGCAGATTGAGTCGCTGCATCCAAAAGTGCAGGAATGCATCCGGAAACGCGGATTTGCCCGCCTCTCCGATGCACAGAACCAGGCAATCCCCCTGATCCTTCATGGGAACCATCTGGTCCTGATCGCTCCGACCGGAACCGGAAAGACCGAGAGCGCAATGTTTCCGGTCTTCAACGGCCTGCTCTCGCTCCCTGCCGGCGGGGGGTTCAAGGCGCTCTATATCACCCCTCTCCGTGCACTCAACCGCGATATCCTCTCCCGGATGCAATGGTGGTGCGGGGAACTTGGCCTGACGGTGGGCGTGCGGCATGGCGATACCCCGATGGCAGAACGCCGCAAACAGGCGCTCAACCCGCCAGATCTCCTGATTACCACCCCGGAAACCGTGCAGGCGCTCTTCATGGGAAAGCGCCTCCGTCAGCATCTTAAGCAGATACGGTACGTGATCGTCGACGAAGTCCATGAGCTGGCAGGGAGCAAACGGGGCGCACAGCTTGCTGTTGCGCTGGAACGGCTGCATGTGTATGCCGGGGAATTCCAGCGCATCGGCCTGTCAGCAACCGTGGGTAATCCCGAAGAGATCGCCCGGTTCCTCTGCGGGGCCCGCCCGTGTTCTGTGGTGCAGGTACCGGTGGCAAAACACCTTGAGATCTCGGTTAAGTACGTTGGAGACGATTTCAAACACCAGACAAACGTGCTCTCAAAAGCACTGAAACGCGAAGGTTCCACGCTGGTCTTTGTCAATACCCGGGTGACTGCTGAAGCGCTGGGGCACGCGCTCTTTGAGCACGGGGATGTTGAGGTTCATCACGGTTCGCTCTCAAAAGAGGTGAGGATCGATGCCGAAGAACGGTTCAAAAAAGGTGAGATCCGGACCCTTATCTGTACTTCTTCCATGGAACTGGGGATTGATATCGGCCGTGTCGATCACGTGATCCAGTTCGGTTCCCCCCGCGAAGTGGCCCGGCTGGTACAGCGGGTGGGGCGTGCCGGGCACCAGCTGAATACCATTTCGCGGGGAACCATTTTTGCAACCGGCTTTGACGACCTGCTCGAATCCCTTGTCATTGCAAAAAAGGCCAAAGGAAACGAGATCGAGCCGGTTGTACTCCCCCGGAATGCCGCAGACGTGCTCGCCAACCAGATTGCAGCAATTGCAGTTGAGTACGGTGAGATCGAGCGTTCAGCGATTCTGGAGATTCTTGAGCGTACCGCGCTCTATCCCCGGTGCGAGGCGCTATTGGAGGATGTATGCAGGCAGATGGAAGAACACCGCCTTATCCGCAATGACGGGGGGCGTATCATCACAACCGGACGGGCGCGACGGTACCTTTCCAACAACCTCTCGATGATACACGATGAACGGAAAGTGCCGGTCTTTGATATGGTATCGCGGAGGACCGTGGGCACACTCGATGAGTCATTCGTGGTTGGCTGGGTGCATACCGGGGCAGTCTTTATCACCAAGGGACAGCTCTGGCGCGTGCTGGAGATTGCTGACGGGAAACTGACCGTTGAACCGGCAAAGAAGGCGCTCGGGGAACTGCCCTCCTGGGAAGGAGAGCAGATCCCGGTGCCGTTCAATGTTGCCCGTGAAGTCGGCGAGATGCGCAGAACCCGGAAGATTTCCGATTATTCTGCCGGTGATGAGGGGATTGCCTTTGCCGAAGCGTTCCTTTCCGAGATGGATAAGAACCGGTCGCTGGTTCCCACGGATCACCTCATCACGCTTGAGAATACTGATGACGGGGTGGTCTGCAATGTCTGTGCCGGGCATAAGGCAAACGAAGTGCTCGGGCGTGTACTCTCTATCCTGATCTCCGCCCGCTACGGGACCACTGTCGGGCTCGAACTCGATGCCTACCGGATGCTCCTGCGCCTTCCCTCGTCCATCCGGGCTGCCGATGTGCGGGATCTGCTTCTCGCGCTCGACCCGGCACATATGTCCGGCATTCTCCGGCTCGCCCTGAAACGCACTGCGCTGTTCAAATGGAAACTGGTGCAGATCGCAAAGAAGTTCGGGGCAATCGATTCGGATGCGGATTACGAGAAGATCAGCATTCACCGCCTGCTCGATTTTTTTGATAATACCGTTGTCCAGCAGGAAGCGTACCGCGAGCTGCTGACGGAATACATGGATATTGATACGGCATCTGCCCTCGTCTCTCTTGTTAAGCAGGAAAAGATCCAGGTTGCGTTAGGCCCCCATTCACTCATTGGTGCCGGGGGACTGCTTTCCTCCCGGGATCAGATTCCCCCGCCGACTGCGGATCACGCGGTAATTGCCACGTTAAAGCGCAGGCTTGAGCAGGATGATGTCATCCTTGCCTGTATGAACTGCCGGGACTGGAAGAGCCGGACCATTGTATCCCGGGTACAGGATCCGCCCCAGTGCCCGAAATGCGGAGCACGCCTGATTGCTGCGCTCAAGCCCTTTGATGAGGAGCAGTATGTCATGATCCGGAAGTTAAAGAAGAACGCTGATGAGCGGGCGATCGAACAGCGGTTGAAAAAGAATGCCAATATCGTGCTTTCCAGCGGGAAGAAAGCGGTTATTGCACTTGCAGCACGGGGAGTAGGTCCGGAAAATGCGTCACGTATTCTTGCAACCCAGACGGATGGCGATGCGTTCTACCGTGAGATTCTCAAAGCAGAGCGTACATTTATCCAGACACACCGGTACTGGTCATGAACCCGGTGGAGTAAGGAAAAAGAAAAAAAGAAAAAACCGTTTTTGTGTATTACATGATACTTTCGAGTTTCTGCTCGAGGAAGTCAAGACCTTTCTTGATATCTTCAAGATTCTTTCCCCCGGTGAGGATGATCTTTCCTGAAGAGAAGAGCAGGGCAACAATCTTGGGGTCCTTGATCCGGTAGACGAGTCCGGGGAACTGCTCGGGTTCGTATTCGATATTTTCGAGATTGAGTGTGATGACTACCTTGTTGAGATTGATGTACTTGCCGATATCATACGAACAGACAATGTTGGTGATTGCAACGCTGGGTTTCTCGTGAGTATCAACACCTGCTTCTTTTAATGACTTGATGATCAGACTGAGACCCTGGGTAAGTGCCTTTTTATCACGGATACCGGTGAGGACAACCTTTCCTGAAGAAAAGATCAGGGAGGCAATTTTTGGATTCTCCAGCCTGTATACTGCCCCGGGGAACCGTTTGGTATTGAGTTCGCAGTTCCTGACCTTTTTTGACACCTCAATAAGATCAATAGAATCGGCAATTACACCCGAAGCTACGATGTTCTCAATCTTCAATGATTCGTACTTTTTATCAGCCATCCTTTGTACTATTTTTTTTTTGTGAACGATAATACTAATGGACAACCTTTATGTCCCTTATTTTCTGTCTTCTGCTGACGTTTACGGGTATGCCGGTAAAACCGGATTGCATAAAGATAATCATCTCAAATCGTGTGCTTTTTGTATCCGGATCTGTTATCCGGGATATGACTGCATAGCATTTTTTGTTCCCGGTACTGGCTCTGGTCCCACCGAATCACCGATCAAAGATACAAAAAACCCGGTGAAACGGACCCCCGCACCGTACAAATATCTACGCGACATTGAAATTGTGCCTGACCTTCTAAAAAACCCTGTCCGGTAAGATCAAACGCAGGGAACTGCAGGTAGCAGAGCTGAAAAAACCAGAACCGAACGTGACTGCATCACGTAAATCATTATATTTTTTAAGCCACTTTTTGTTTTCGTTCTCATCCGGAAGATCAATGTTTGTTGAAACAAAAAAATCATTGAATCGTGGTGCATAATTTAATCGAAATCCTCTTCTTCTGCACCACTAAACGATCATGTATGGTGCGGTATTCTGTCACTATGGACGATTCACTTGCAGAACGTATTGATAAATCGTGTGAGAAGCGTGATATTTCCCGGTCTGACTGGATAAACGAGGCATGCACCACACAACTTACCAAAAGTACAGGTGTTAGCAGGATTGGTGCAACAACACTCCCTTCTGCCGGTCCGGTTTTTGGACCTGAAGATCATAACATGCCAGATTATGATGAAATGTTCCGGAAATTTTCCATCGAAGTCCCTGAATACTTTAACTTCGGTTTTGATGTCATCGATGCATGGGCAAACAAAGACCGGAACAAACTTGCCATGCTCTGGGTGAACCAGGAAGGCAAAGAGAAGACGTTTACGTTCTGGGACCTTATGCGGCTCTCGAACCAGATTGTAAACATCCTTATCAAGTATGGCATCAGTAAGGGCGACCGTGTACTGATCATGCTGCCCCGGGTTCCTGAGTGGTGGACGTTTACCCTTGGCCTGATCAAGCGTGGTGCAGTATATGTTCCCGCCCCCACGATGCTCACCCCCAAGGACCTGAAATACCGGATCAATATTGCTGATATCAAGATGGTCATTACGATGGAAGAACAGGCGGATAAGATCGAAGAGATCGCAAAGGACTGCCCTTCCCTTTCGTGTAAAGTACTGATCGATGGCAAACGCCCGGGCTGGATCAGTTACCCCACCGAACTTGACTACCCGGCACCCGTATCGGCAAAAATCGTCAATCTCCCCAGTATGAAAAAGACAAAGAGCACCGACCCGCTCGTTATTTTCTTTACCTCCGGTACAACGGGCGAACCCAAAATGGTGGTACATGAGCAGAGTTACCCGCTGGGACATATCGTTACTGCACGTTTCTGGCATGACCTGCGCATCAACGATCTCCACTTCACCCTCTCGGACACGGGATGGGCAAAGAGCGCATGGGGAAAGTTCTACGGGCAGTGGATCGAAGGGTCGGCAATTTTTGTCTATGATATACGAAGCCGTTTCAATGCCACCGAGATACTCCCGCTCATAGAAAAATATGGCATCACCACGTTCTGCTGCCCGCCCACCATTTACCGGATGCTGATCTTGGCCGATCTCGACAAATTCGATTTCTCAGAACTCCGTCACTGCACCAGCGCAGGCGAACCTCTCAACCCGGAAGTGATCAAGGCCTGGAAGGATGCAACCGGTATGACTATTCTCGAAGGATACGGGCAGACCGAGACGGTGCTCTGCATCGGGACGTTCCCGGGCATGACCCCCAAATTCGGTTCCATGGGGAAACCCTCGCCCGGCTGGCACGTTGAACTCCATGATGACAACGGCAAACCTGTCCCCCTCCATGAAGAGGGCAGGATCGCGATAAAAACAGATCCTCACCCGGTCGGATTGTTCCGGGAATATCTCAACAATCCTGAAGAGAACAAAAAATCCTTTGTCAACGGGTATTACTACACCGGAGATAAGGCCTACAAGGATGAAGACGGATATCTCTGGTTTATCGGCAGGGATGATGACGTCATAAAATCATCCGGTTACCGTATCGGTCCCTTTGAAGTGGAGAGCGCACTGATTGAGCACCCTTCAGTTCAGGAAGCAGCGGTTGTCGGGTCTCCGGATGATGTCCGGGGTCTTGTTGTCAAGGCTTTTGTCATCCTCAAACCCGGGTTCCAGCCTTCCGAAACCCTGGTCAGGGAGATCCAGAATCATGTGAAGAAGGTCACCGCCCCGTACAAATATCCCCGGATAATTGAGTTTGTGGATTCCCTGCCAAAGACGATATCCGGAAAGATCCGGCGCAAAGAGCTCCGTGAGCAGGAACTGAAAAAATCTTCCAATGATAATGGTGCCCCTAAAAAGGCATAACGACCCCCTATCTTTATTTAATTTCAATCGTAATCTATACAGGCGCGAGGGTAGCCAAGCCAGGTCAACGGCGCCAGGTTCAGGGCCTGGTCTCGCAGGAGTTCTTGGGTTCGAATCCCATCCCTCGCATTGTAAAGCGATTTTGAGAAATCGCACAATTTTTTCTGAAGCTTGTAATCATAATGCTCTGGCTGGCCCGGGTGGTGCAGGTCCGTCATAATTATCGTATCTGTGTATGAGATCATCTTCCGTCTTCATTCGACCTGCGTCGGAGACCCTTGTAGTAAGGGGGGGGTCCATTCCCTGAGGGTAAATAAGCCCAATACGCGCTCCATTTCCCTTTTTCGCATTTCAATCTCTATTGGGAAACTACGTAAATTCCCTATTTTCGGTTCCTGTGGAAAATCCCCTGGATTTTCGCTCCGATTACCAAACTGCGGGCGGAAACGCCCTCGTATAACGCCCGCCAAAGGCCTTTTAATCGAGGCATTTTTCGCCACGTTAACCCATCCGGGCCCCGTAAAGGCTGCCGGAATGCGAATAGGGGGATCTTTTTTCACGACGGTGATTTTTGGAAGAGGGGGGGTTTGGAGTTGAACGAGTTTTGTGCGGATAATTCCGGTACCGCTGATCAGTACCCGAATCTTCGCTCGTATTCCTTATGGGGCAGCCATTCCAGTACCAGGGCAACAACCTGCGTCCCGTCACCGGCAACCGCATACATCAGCCGCCAGTTTTTATGAAAATTACATTTCCACAGGTTGTCTATTCCGTATTTTGTGATGTATATTTTTGGGATTAATCGTTTAGGTACCTGGATCCCGCAAAAGGGATCTTCGGCAATCATATCGAACGCTGTATTCAATTGATTAAAAATCTCTTTTTCTTCCACCCTCCCGGACTGGAGCTTAAAAAAAGCGTCACTGACCTGATCGTCAGCGAAGTAGAGGGCGGATTTCATCGGATCTTCAGGTTATTGTTACTAAGGTATCGATTTATCAGTTCCGGGTTATAGATCCAGCAGATTTTTTTGTCAGCGTCCGTTGCAATCTTTCCGGAATCCTGGAGGTAGCTGACGACCGTAGAGAATGTCTGGTACATCATCTTCTTGGGCAGGTTCTCCCACAATGCCCTTTTTTTATATTCCCCGCTGTGCTCCCGGATAAAGGACTCGACCATCAGTACGGTATCGAGCTGGGGCGAGTGAACCGCTTTGGCCTCTGATGTCATAGGATAATTTTTGTTATATAACTATATATAACATTTGAGCCGGGAATAGGGGGATGTGCCGGGGAAGAGGGGGTATGGACCATGAGGGTAAATACGCCCGTAGCGGGCTCCTTTTACCAGATCCCTGCCCGGAAAACCCCGTAAAACGGCCCGTTTCGGTTCGCGTGGAAAATCTGTTTAAATTCCTCTCTGTTTGGCAAAATACGGGCGGAAACTCCCTCGCACAATGGCTGCCAAAGGCCCGGGAATCGGGGCTTTTTTCGCCACCTGGTTTAGCCCATCCTCTGCTTGGAAAGGCTGCCGGAATGCGAATGCGAGGATCTTTTTTTCACGACGGAGGTTTTTGGAAGAGGGGGTTTTGGGAGTTAAACGACGTTAGATGGTCGTGGTGCTGGTGGCGATCAACAGCAATTGAACACTATTGATTAGGAGTTAATGCTCATCGGGGCTTTGCTCACTTTGATCGATTCATCTGCTACTTAAGCATCCGAATCAATTCATCTTTTGATATTCCTTTCCATATCGCAACTTTTGAAAGTATATCGTTCAATGTTCCTGGTGCAATTTCATTATGCAGGGGAATTGTTATTGTATGTTCACAGGCAGGTGTCATACATTTTAGTTGGCATGGCTGCCCCGCTGACGGACAAAATGGTACCCCAGTCTTGAAAAGACCCTGATGAGATCTTTTCCACTAACAACCGGAAGCCCGGGCAACAGTACCTACCTCGGTTTCAGATATCGAGAGGATACGGATACTCTCCCCTTTAGCCAGTTCTTCTTCAAAGTGAAGCTCGACTGCTTCACGGATGTTTACCATCAGTTCATCGAGAGTTTTCCCTTGCGTGAAAATATCGACACCGATGCCCCGGCCGCACCAGTATTTGTTATCAGAATAAATTTCAAATTTGACGAGCATGAAAGCACATCCGTGATATTTTATTGTACAGTGTAACACAAGGGGCGATAATTCTTTGTTAGGGGAATTTTTCCGGTTTCCCTTGTTGTATCCAGCACCCGGGGTATGACCACGGGTTCAATGCCGGTGTGGCGGCCGGGTTGACTTTTTTGTGAAGGGATAATGTGATTCCGCGAGATGTCGGGGATGTGCCGGATGCATATAGGGGGTGCGGGGGGATGAGCCCGGGTATCCCCGGAATAAATTAAAAAAGAGTTAAGCCTTGGTCTTTTTCTTCCCGTGAGCGATAACAGCCGCAAGATATTTGTCAGGATCCTGTTCAAGCCACTGTTTTCGTTCTTTGGTGTAATCACCGCTTCCCGGGTCATATATCTGGAGGAACCGGACCGCATCGAGGGGTCCAAGTACTTTCACGAGTGCATCAATACCCTGTTTGTGAATTTCATTGAGTGTCTTTGCTTCCATGTTCGTTCACCTCCATAAGCCATTCAACGGGATTTTTAACTTCAATAGTTATCTGATGAGCATGCCGCTTTTCCGGTCACAAAAAAAGGATGTTTATTCTGAACCAGAGACCGTTTTGGCCTGTTTCTGCATCTCAAGGATCTCGTTGTAGATTTCATCAAGATCGTTACTTAGCCACTGCTTGCGCTCCTTGGTATAATCCCCCTTTCCATGATCAAACATCTGAATGAAGCGGACCATGTCAACGGGACCAAGTGTCTTACGCAGGGCATCAATCCCTTCATCATGAATTTCATGCAGTGTCTTCACTTTCATTCCCGGTCACCTCCTCATACCATTCAGCAGGATTTACGATTCGTATGGAAATTATATCGCTGTGGTGACTCATAATGTTTTTCAATGCGTCATCAGTCGTGACCAGAACCGTTGCACCCGCCCGTTCCGCACTGGCAATATGCAACGCGTCAAGGGCTTTTACTCCCAGGTTCATGAGCACGGTTGCACGTTCCTTTATTGCCATGTCTACGAGAATGTTTGTGGTTGTCTTTGTGGCGAAGGTGCTGACGTACCGTTTTCTATCGTGATCAACAATTTTGGCAACTTCATACGTGACTAACGGAACTCCAGATAAGTTCCCAGTCCCGTGAACACCGGTTGAGAATTGCAATGACGGCTTCACTTTCATACCGGATTCTTGGAATGAGCTGGTCGTCAAACGGTCGGCACAGGCAGCACACATCGAGATAGACTTTCACTTAAAACTTCCAGATTCACCATTCACTTCCGGAATCAATAAATGATTCTATTACCGGGGCTTACAGGAATGCCCGTTCTGCGAGTCCCGTCGCGGATGAGATCGTCGCCCGTAATGAACTGTGCTTTTGGCCGCTGGGATCGTTACCCGGTCAGCAGGGGGCACCTGCTCGTGCTTCCGTTCCGGCATACGCTGGATTTTTTCTCGATGACTCCGGAGGAGAGGGTGGCTTTGATCTCTTTGATTGATGCTTGTAAGGATGTGATTGAGGCGGAGCTCTCTCCTGCGGGATACAACATCGGGTTCAATGTCGGGGAGGCGGCCGGGCAGACGGTGATGCACTGTCATTGTCATGTGATTCCGCGGTATGTCGGGGATGTGCCGGATGCACGCGGGGGTGTGTGGGGGGTTGTGCCGGGGAAGAGGGGGTATGGACCCTGAGGGTAAATACGCCCGTAGCGGGCTCCTTTTACCAGATTCCTGCCCGGAAAACCCCGTAAAACGGCCCGTTTCGGTTCGCGTGGAAAATCTGTTTAAATTCCTCTCTGTTTGCCAAAATACGGGCGGAAACGCCCTCGCCCAACGGCTGCCAAAGACCCGGGAATCGGGGCTTTTTTCGCCATGTAGTTTAGCCCATTCCAGGCCCGGAAAGGCTGCCGGGATGCGAATGTGGGGAACTTTTTTACGACGGAGGTTTTTAAAAAATCATGTAAGTGAAGAATTGATCTCCCTCCTTAGGGATCCCTTACCGCTGGTACTTAACATTCCAGGGTTTGGACCCTGAGGGTAAATATGCCCGTTTTGAGCCCCGTTTACAAAATCCCCTCCCGGGAAACCCCGTAAAACGGCCGGTTTCAGTTCACGTGGAAAATCTGTTTAAATTCCTCTCTGTTTGCCAAAATACGGGCGGAAACGCCCTCGCCCAACGGCTGCCAAAGGCCCGGGAATCGGGGCTTTTTTCGCCACCTGGTTTAGCCCATCCTCTGCTTGGAAAGGCTGCCGGAATGCGAATGCGAGGATCTTTTTTTCACGACGGAGGTTATTGGAAGAGGGGGTTTTGGGAGTTGAACGACGTTAGATGGTCGTGGTGCTGGTGGCGATCAACGGCAATTGAACACTATTGTTTAGGATTTTACGCTCAAAAGGGGCTTCGGAGCGAGATTTTGTGGGAATCAGAGGAAGAGATCCTTTGGCTCCACTCTTCCTTTTTCTGTCCGGTCGAAATCCTTGTCGAAGCTGACAATCGAGAACCTGTATTGCTCCGCAGCAGCATACTGGTACGCATCATCAAAATCCAGGTGAAACCGGTCTGCGGCCCTGGTGATCTTTGAGAAATTATCGGTTGTCACACGGAGGATACGAATCCCGCTGGCGATGATATCTTCATCGACAAACGTAAGGAATTCCCGGGATTTATGTTCCCGCAGGTAAATTACGCCAATCGTGTGCAGGGAGAAATCACTGATATTCAGAGTCGTAAGATCGGCCCGGTGAAAAAAATCCTTTACTTCCTCAACCCGCGAGCGACGGAGAATGTACTCGAGGAAAATATTGGTGTCGAGAAGGTACATCAGGCTTCCCGCCATTCCAGTGCCTTGTGCTGGATCTCAACGGAGGAATAGCGTTTGCCGAGTTCAGCAAGCGTACCTTCGGCCGCACAACGGAATGAGGTGGGAGATGATCTCTTTGAGCGCTTCACCAGTTCATCGATATAGTGAATCGCTTCTTCACGTAAATCAGGAGGGAGCAGACGGATTTTTTCATCGACTGAGCCTGTTGAGGAGGACATGATGATTCAGGATTTTATTGTTTTTGATGCATAGAATCTTTTCGGGCGACCAATCTCCGGAACCTGCTGCCGGCACTGGAGAAACGTGAATGCCAAGAAACGGGACAAGATTCCCTCTCCGGCGTTAATCGACAAGAGATCTGATGCGATTGTCAATTATTTGGACCACATGTACGAGGTCTATCCCCGCCGCTTTTCCCGGGAGATAATCTCACCCTGACAGGTTCACGGAAAAGATGCCCGGCTGGCAGGATGCAGCACTGGAACGGCTCTGGGAGAAATGCGATTATCTCATTGAGGTCCGGGGGAACTGGTGCATGGAGCCGGAGAAATTCTCATTTTTTTAAAACAAAAAATTCTCCAAAGCATCTATCATCCACCAGCGATACAATACGGGTATGCGTGATACCGGTTGCCCGCCATTCTTAGAGGTGCTCTCCTGCCTCTCCTGCATCCTCCTTTCCCTTGCGATGATCGGCTGGCTCCTGCTCTGGCTTTCGGCATGGAACGTGCAGGTCATTTCGCTCGAAGTGTGGGTGTTCTTCCTCGCGTTCGGAGTGATTGTCGTGTATAGTTTTATGCGATTGATCCGGGGGTTGTTTCCCTTGTGGCTGAGAGCCGGGCCGGGGGGTTCGGTGATGGTGAAGGTGCTGGAGATTGATGCGGTGGGGGAGTGAGCTAAGGGAATTTCCGGCCGGGTAGGATGTTGTGGGATTGCAATTGTCCTGTGATTCCGCGATATGTCGGGGATGTGCCGGATGCGAGAGGGGGAGTGAGGGGGGTTGTGCCGGGGAAACAGACAGAGTAACCCCGAATCACTTCGATTTTGATCGCGAGGTTACGGATCTTTGGGAGCGATTCGTCTGCTGTCTCCGCATTATTTCCTTCTCACGTTCAATCTCTTCGATCAGTTCCTGTTCACTGGGGAGGTAGAGTTTATACCGCGATGCAAAGAGCTGGCTGTTATCATTCAGCGCTGAATACCGGACCACTGTTTCATCTTTCTCCGTGCAAAGAATAATGCCGATTGTCGGGTTGTCTCCATCTGTTTTTACCCGGTCTTCAAACAACCGTACATACATATCCATCTGCCCGATATCCTGATGTGTCAGCTTTCCCGTTTTGAGATCGATGAGAACAAAACACTTGAGGATGAAGTGGTAGAAGACAAGGTCGATATAAAATTCCGATGTTTCAGTGCTGATCCTGTACTGGCGGGATACAAATGAGAATCCTTTACCCAGCTCCAGGAGGAACTGCTGCAGCTTGTCGATAAGTGCCTGCTCAAGATCCCGCTCCAGGTATGAAGCGGAAGTTGGAATTTGCAGAAACTCCAGCACATACGGGTCCCTGATAAATTCTTCCGGGCGTTTGGCAAGCGGCTGTGTCAATTCCTTTGCTTCAGTCATAACCGCATCCCGGTCGCGGCTTGTGAGTAATCGTTCAAAATAGAGGGAATCGATCTGCCGCTCAAGGGCCCGGACGCTCCAGTTCTGGCTTATTGCTTCGCTGATATAATATCCCCGGGCGGCGGGGTTCTCCACCCGCATCAGGAGACGGTAATGCGACCAGCTCAATTCGGCACACACTGTGTACCCTTTTCGGGCAATCGGAATATCGCCCTCCTGACAACCATCAGGAAATGCTAAAAAGAACTTACGAAAGTTCTTCAGATTCGTTGAAGAAAAACCTCTTCCAAACTCATCGGTAAGTCTCCGCCCCTGGCTGTGTGGGCAGGGCCTGGTGCTCTGAAAATCAATCAGGATCCAGACTGTGGCTTGAGCCTAAGCTAGAAGTACTGTATCGTGTTCGCGATGAGGGGGCCCAAGATCATTTCTCTACCCTGGCTCTTACTTGTTTGTCCCGCAGCCTGTGGGACAATTACCGGAGACGAAGGGGACTTTGAATGATGCAGAAATCATTCATGTCCGCATCAATCCGGAACTTCATGATAAGTTACCCGGACTTAAGGTAGTTCACCAGCGCTTTCTGACCATTCGATCAGTTTCTGCTTCAACTCTTCTTTTGAGGGGAGGTAGAGCTGGTACTGGGAAGCGTAGATGTTTGCATCCTCAGGCAGGGTGAGCCTGACAAGAGCATCGTTCTTTGTCTTGCAGAGTATCATTCCAATGGTAGGATTCTCGTCTTTTAGTTTTACCTCACGATTGTAATAGTTGACGTACATCTGCATCTGGCCGAGATTATCGTGGGTGAGTTTTCCGATCTTGAGGTCGATTAAAACATAACACCGGAGTATGCGGTTGTAGAAGACGAGGTCCACGTAGAAATGATCTGCATCGAAGGTGAACCGCTTCTGCCGGGATTCGAAAAGAAATCCTTTCCCCAGTTCCAGCAGGAAAGTTTCAAGTTTATCGATTATGGCGGATTCGAGATCGCTCTCGGAGTAATGCGTGCTCTCATCGATCCCGAGAAATTCGAGGACGTAGGGATCTTTGAGCACGTCCTGCGGATTACCGATAATCTGTCCTTTATCAGCGAGAGATTTTACCCCGTTTTTATCCCTGCTGAGTGCGAGCCGTTCGTAGATCCCGGAGTTGAACTGCCGTTTGAGCTCGGAAAGTGACCATTGGTTTTGGCCGGATTCTATTTCATAAAACCGGCGTTCATCCCGGTTGTCGATATTCATGAGGAAGACGTAGTGGGACCAGCTGAGGGTGAACCGGGGGGTGAATTGGGCAGGGTCTGTCTGACTTATTGGTATTTTCGCCGGTGTTTTTACCGGCAATTGCGCAGACAGTGTTTGCGCAATTTGCGGAGTTACGTCACGGTATTCGAGATAAAACCGACGTATATACTCAAGGTTTCTCTTTGAAAAACCGCGCCCGAGCTCTTCGGTTAATCTGTATGATAGTTCCCGTACTATTCGCTCCCCGTATTCCGCACGTTTACTCCCCTGTTGTTCAAACTCCACAATCCGCCGGCCTATCTCGAAGTTGGTGATAACCTGCAGGCTGTTGACGTTCTGGCTGGCGGTCCTGCGAGCGCTTTGTACCAGCTCCCGGATCTCTTTAACGAGAGGGAGGAGGGGTTCTCCGGATGGTTTTGCTATCGCGGTACTGGGTTTCATGGTTGAATCGCGTTCCTTATCCAGAGTCTCGGTACTTGTGAGGATAAGGAACCCGGTTAGCGGGGTGAAAGTGAGGGGGATGCGCATCAGGAGGATGAGAGCCCCAAGAAGCCACAGCCCGTATTTTTGTCCAGATTGAAGGTATACGGTGTGTGACTGCGGGAAATTGGAGGAAACCAATGTATCGCTCTGGTATCGGCCATTGGTGATTGTCTCGATAGCCTTTGAAGCATCTACTCCTCTTGCGTCACGTTCGGATATTCAGGTACTTTGGGTTGGAACGGCTACATGCACACTGATCCAAAGGGTCTCAATACCGGAATCAAAATATCGTTGAATTCTAAAGAAATATGTGTCTTCCGGAACCTCGTTTGTTGTCGTCAGGATAGTACTCACGTTATACACTTTTCCGGGATACGAGGTAAATGCAGATGGAGTACAGCTGATGGTCATACCGCTGGGCAACGGTAATTCAACATCGGAGTATTTTCCCTTCACACGGGAAGGAATAATCGTCTCATTCCTGATTGCCTCCTGGTTTTTTTCAATTCGCAATTCGAAGGCAATATTTTTTCCGGCTTCAACTTTCCCAAAGTTTGAGGATAAGTATGTCTCTTCTGCCCCAAAATGAGATTTGCCGGGAACGATCAGTGTTATATTGTTTTTATCAATTTCATCTGACCTAGGTAACATCTGATTAATCGATACATAGCATATGGCGGCAAGTATCGCAAGGATCAGAATTATCCCGATTATTGATCGTCGTTTCATTCATCTTCACCAAAAAAGGTATTTTTTCATTATGCATTTGCAGTGTGCAGGGTCACCTGTGTATCCGAGGTCCAGGTTACGTCAAGGTTCGTCAACGCATTGTGTGGATCATATTCCACCAGCTTTACCCAATCAATATCAACAACATTTAAGTTGACATCTCTGATCCGCATATTATTAAATGTTGTATGCCCCGGCACATCGGAATTATCATCCACACCATACCCTTCAAGTGCGGTGTACATCTGAAGATTCGTAGATCCAATATTTGCTGCGTTTTCTGAAACGATACTCATGGATTGTCCCGTGGTTTGATCGGCAAATATGATATTCCAGTGTTGGATATTGGGATTCCAGCCTAGTGTTCCTGCAATACTATCTCCGACATTTACATTGATAGGATTACTAGGATACCCTACACCATATTGATCAACATACCATGCTCTCCCGGTCCAGCGACCACTTCCGGCTTGGTTCCATTCTAATACAGGTTGAACAATTCCGCCGCTCGAACTTGGCTGAATACCATTAAACAGGAAATCTGTCGTGTCTGTTTGCGGGGTTGGTGGCGATGAAGGGACTGTCCAATATGCTATGAATTGCCCTAGTTCGCTTACCGTCAAGTCACGTGAAGACTCAATCCAGCCATCATATCCCGGAAGGATTAATGGATTATCCGGATTCAAAACGGTTAAAATACGTCTTCCATCAGAATCGACAGTGGTTATCTCGCCATTTGTCCGGATAATGGATCCATTTGGAACCTGATGAATCTTTGATGCTGCTTTATATCCCCCGGGAGCAGCAATTCTCTTCGCGTTTGCGTCATCTGTGATGAGAAGTTGTTTTCCTGTCGAATCAAATACCGATGTCATGCCATTTTTTGAATGCTGGATGATTGATCCATAGGGGATTTTCGATATTGTAGGATTCTGGATTGCCTTAGAGGTTTGGATGATCTGATCATTTTGTACATTTTCATCAGGACTCAAATCATTTCCCACCATGACAGTATTCTGATTGATATTATACTGCAACTGCGGTAATTGAACGGGTATTTCATCCCTACCAGCATTATCCGCCACAACGTCTTTTACACTTTCTGCCGCGCTCGCGATCGGTACCACCGCCATCGCTGCCAGCAGCAGTGCCAACAGGACGACGCCAAATTTTCGTAGGTTCATTTCTCTTCAACTCCTTTTCGCGTATTTCATACGCTACGCTCGAAGGCATGGGAAAACTTTCAGGATCAGAAGATAATGATCACGTGCCTACGGGCGGGACCGGGTTCAACGTAGTTTTGTCGCTTGGTGAACCCGTCCTACAGTTTTGGGACACCTTATTGATGTCCACGGGAATTTGATTTTTTTCTCAGGATTATAAATTTTATAGCGCATTCAGCTACTGGTCCTCCGATAGGTGGACAACCTGGCAGGATTGCTGGAAAGTTGCAAAAAATGCTGCAGTTGGAAGTCTATGAAGCGGTCAGTATGGGGATCGCGGTTCCCTTAATCGATTCAATACTCAAGTAGATGCTCGTTACGTGCTTTGGCTACACTGGCTACAAGAATGCCAAGTTCAGGAGGAACGAGGTTCAGAAGGATTTCTTATTGACCCATAAGCCTGGTTTCATCACCTGCTAACCCTGAACTATGATCGCTCTTAGTTTTCGCCTCCCAAATACTGCTAATTACTGCCTCTGGTTCTCCGACGTAAAAACACTTGATTTGAAAGAATTATTACCGCATTTTCCCGAATTATTACCTCAGATGCGGGAAAAAAGGGGAAAACGGGGCATTTTACGGGCGTATTTCAGGGGTACTCACGGGATGTCTGAAAAAGGGGTTCATTCCAAAAAAGGATCTTTTATCACCCGCGATCCTGGTCGTAAAAAGATGAACCCCTCCTGAACTATGATCGCTCTTAGTTTTCGCCTCCCAAATACTGCTAATTATTGCCTCTGGTTCTCCGACGTAAAAATACTTGATTTGACCGAATTATTACCGCATTTTCCCGAATTATTACCTCAAAACCGGGAAAAAGGGGAAAACGGGGCATTATACGGGCGTATTTTGGAGGTATTCTAAAAACAGGGATCATACCCCCCGGAGGGATAGTCCCTCTGTCGGGGGAACTTCGGATTTGAATCCAAAGGAAGATCCCGTCTCTGCCAGATGAAAAAACGAGTGATCTCTTCCTACACCATAGCAGCTTACACGCTTGCAGCGTTTTTCCCTGCAAGCGGCTGACCATCCCGCCCCAGCTCGACAAGACATTCCGCAATAAGACGGAAGAACCGCCACGTGCCATGCCTTGAGCGGAGCCAGAGTTCGCGAGATATGGATTCATGCTTCGTGATCAGGCAGAGCCGATCCAGGCAGTCTTTGAATTCCCCTGCGAGTTCTGCTGCCGGCGCATGAATATGTGCACAATACGAGACACGTACGAATACTACCGGCAGGACAGAGACGATCGTGAAATCATACAGTTTTTCCGGACCACGCCCGGCAACCTGGATGGCACCCCGCTGGCGTGCAATAGGTATCGCATCCGCCAGGGCCCGGCGCGACGGCGGTCCCCGGCTCATCTCTCACCTGGATCCGGTTCACCGGAATTATTCCGGGGTTCCACGATGGAATCCCGGGAACGTTCTCCGGTAACCCGCGGCGGGGCAAGTTCCTTTGGCAGGGATTTTGTCCGGATGGAAATGTTGTAATGATGCCAGTGCGTCCGCTTCACGCTGACCCGGTACACCGAATCGCCTATCCGGTTGATCTGCCGGGCAATTGCCCGGGGCAGCAGGTAGAGGGGGATTTCCCCCTCGGTCACGGATCTACTCTTTGGTATCCCGTGCCCGCCTCCGCCTGCCGGGCGATTCATCATCAGTGTTCCTCGTTGCCATCATCATCCCCGTCCGGGTTCTTTTGTGTTTTCCGGTGAGAACGTGACCGGAAGCCGGTGCCGAGTATCTCCGTCTTGCGGGATACCTCCCGAACCGGAGATAATGGCTGTTTTTCTTTCCTGACCAGCATGGTATCCTGCCGGGTACCGGCAGGAGCGTTTTTACTTCTGTTTGTGGTTTCTATGCTATCACTTCCTTTGGTGTCAACCCGAAGACGCGATAATCCTGGTAAAAAAATACGCTGATTATCATGGTCCTCCCGGGCTGACCGGGTCTTTTTGCGATGTTCGTCGCATCGCATTGACCCGTTTTTTCTTTTTGGGACAACCCCCGGCTGTCCACGAATAGGGGTTTTGTCACGCGTTATATAACGATTCTAACGCAACCATCTACCGGATCCCTGAATGGTAGACGAGCGCGTTAGAAATGTTAAGTGCCGGATTAAGGAAATCCGCTCCGGGATACCCTTAGTCCGGCGGGGGCGAATGTCTTTAAGGCTGATCCACGGGAAGAATGCAGGGATGGCGGCCGGGAATGAACTGGGGAAGAATTCTCTCGAAAAACCAACAAGGAGTGATTATGTCAAGAGATTTTCTTATCAAAGTACTATCCTCGGATGAGTATCAGACCCTTTGTTATGCCATTCTCCTTATCCTCTGCATCGCAAACCTGATCGTGATCTTCGTGATTGTTTCTGCCAGGTGCGCGGAGATTTATTCGAGCGGGGGTGAATGCGGGATTGGCATCGGCTGGTTCGGCCTTACAGCGGTATTCATTGGGATTGGAGCGGCTTCGGCGTGGGGGCTGTTCCGGGGGTGGCGAGCTGGTCACTTGAAGTTCTTTTATTTTTTTTAATCTCTTTTGGATGGAAAAAACAGGTCTCTTCTTTGATACTTATTTCGTTACTATTCTGGTGACTGGTGATATTTTCCCGGGCCGCCGGAGCACCGTGTTCAGACGTATCGGTTAAAGCCGGGGGTATCCTCACCGGTGTGTTTCTCCGGGGTACGGGGTTGACGAATATTTGTCACCAGTGCACCGGAGTTAGTGTTGGCGGCGGGGAGGATAAATCTATGCACATGGTATATACCATATTCTATTTGTGCATTAATCCCTATATGTGCATATCTCCAATTGGGAGATATGGTTCAGAAGGAAATTATTGTTAAGTCCCGGTACCACTTTGGTTCCAATTCTCTCGATCTCACAATCCCTTCTGACGTCGTTAAATCCAAAGAGATTAATCCAGGCGATTTTTTTCGTTTGACTACCAAGGAAGAAAAGGGCAACCTAGTTTTACAATACGAGCGAGTCTATAAAACGAAGGTGTGAGTGGATTGACGCTCAAAAGGGGCTGGCGCCCCTTGCCGCGTGGGCTAGCCCAGATATATATTCACACCACATTAACAAGTTATAATATAGGCATAAAAGTAAAACTTGTAGCATGGCCGATCGCCCAGAAAATTATATCGACCTTTTTGCCGGATGCGGCGGACTATCTCTGGGCTTACACAACGCTGGATGGAAAGGGCTCTTTGCGATTGAAAAAAACCAGATGGCTTTCGCGACCCTCAAGCATAACTTGATAGATAAACACCAACATTTTGATTGGCCTGATTGGCTATCTCCTAAAGCTCATGACATCAAAGTTGTCCTGAAAGAACATGCTAAAGAACTAAAGGCACTTGAAGGCGAAGTTGACTTGATTGCAGGAGGCCCGCCATGCCAAGGATTCTCATTTGCTGGGAAGCGTGATGAACAGGATCACCGGAACCAGCTTGTCAATTCTTACCTGGACTTTGTGGAACTTGTCAAGCCAAAAATGGTTTTCTTCGAAAATGTTCGGGGATTTACGGCAAAATTCGTAAAGAAACCCTCGGACGGCAAGATCTACTCGGAAATTGTCCAGAAAAAATTAGAATCATTGGGATATGACGTAGAACCAAGGATAATTAATTTTTCGGAATATGGTGTTCCCCAGCGGAGAAGAAGGTTTATCCTTGTGGGAATAAACGAGGGAAATGCTGCAACTTTCTTTGAAAACCTTAAGGAAAATAAAAAATCGTTCCTCCATGAAAAAGGGTTACCTGAAATATCTACGGCCTGGGATGCAATATCAGATCTTGAACAGCGACATGGCAAGATAAAATCTTCCGAATTCCCGAATTTTCAATTTGGTGTGTATGGGCCGATTCAAAGCGAGTACCAAAAAGTCATGAAAGGGGATTACACAAAAAACCCAGATAGCCACAGGTTCGTTAACCACAGGAATAAGACAATGGAACGATTCCAATTTTATTTGGACACGTACCCCCGGAACAAGAACATAAGTAGCGTCACAAAAGAGGATCTTAACCTAAAGAAACAAAGCATCACTCCCATGGACCCAAACCAGCCGAGCCCAACCCTTACAACGTTAACTGATGACTATATCCATTATTCCGAACCACGGGTCCTTACGGTAAGGGAATTTGCCCGTCTCCAATCATTCAATGATTGGTTCGAGTTCAAGGATAAGTATACGACCGGCGGTACGTTAAGAACTTCTGAGGTTCCCCGGTACACTCAGGTAGGCAACGCGATACCGCCTTTATTTGTTGAACAAGCGGGGATTGTATTGAAGGCGATGGGTTAAATGGAGCACGAACTTGATTTCAAAATCAGCTCTGGTTTAAAGAATATCATTGGTCGTGAATTAATTACTAATGATTTAATGGCAATCTTTGAGCTTGTCAAAAATTCGTATGATGCAAATGCAAAAAAAGTAAGGATCCTTTTTGAAAACATTAAGGATGAAAATAAATCAAAAGGATCTAGAATTCTTATTATTGATGATGGCTCGGGGATGTCATATGAAGATCTGCTCAATAAATGGCTTTTCGTCGGTTACTCTGATAAAAAAGATTTTGAGAAATCATTAGACGGGGAAAATCCGAATTATCGTAAAAAAATTATTGGGAATAGGATATTTGCAGGCCAAAAAGGTATTGGCCGATTTTCTTGCGATCGTTTGGGAAGCGACCTCATATTATTAACAAAAAAAGAAGGGGAAAAAGAATATCAACAACTCCAGTTAAATTGGAAAAAATTTGAAGAAGACCCAAAAAAAGAATTCCATACAATTAAGGTAGATTATGAAAAAGTCAGTAAAACCAAAATAAAAGATTACGGTATCCAAAAGGATTTTAATAACGGCACAATTCTCATAATCTCTTCACTGAATGATACCTGGGATGAGAAAAAATTATTAGATTTAAAAAGGTACCTTCAGAGATTAATAAATCCTTCAGAAACCGGTGAAATCACCGAGATCGAGATCTCTTTAGAGGCCGAGGAATTTGTTCAAGAAGATAAGAAAAACATTGAGGAGGCAAAGAAAAAAGACAAAGAATGGGATATCAAAGTTATCAATGGTATAGTAAAAAATATTGTTTTTGAAAAACTTGGAATAAAAACGACCCAAATTAGTTGTCAGGTAAATGAGACTGGTGAGAAAATAGTTACGAAACTTTACGATAAAAATGAATTCATCTTCAGTCTCGAAGAAAAAAATGATTATCGACTGTTAAAAAATATCAATATTAAGATCTTTTTTCTGAATAAAGAAGCGAAACAAGCTTTTTCAAGAATAATGGGATTGCAACCATTCAGGTATGGATCAATATTCTTGTACAAAAACCGATTCCGTGTTCATCCATACGGGGATGAGGGAGATGATTGGTTAGGACTTGAAGGAAGGAAGGGACAAGGGTATAAAAGATACCTTTCTAATCGGGAATTAATGGGACGCATCGAAGTTAACGGTTACCAGCCTGGGTTCAAGGAAGTATCAAGCAGAGATGGAGGAGTCATCAAGACAGATGCCTTTAACCAGCTGAACGATTTTTTCCATAAAAAAGTGCTTAGGAGACTGGAAAGGTATGTCGTCGAAGGCATAGATTGGGACTCCGATGCGAAAACTCCGACAGAAATTAAAGAGGACAGCTTAAAACTTATCAATAAACTCGTGGGCATGATCAATGATCCCGAAAAAGATTTGGAAATAAACCCTAACCTTTTCCAGATTGCGAAGGAGAAACAAGTCGAAAAACTTTCAGAAGTAATGAAAAACATTGAATCACTGAAAGTTCATGTAAAATCTGCACCTGCAAGAAAATATATTGAAAGCCAATTGAAAGCAGCTCGCATTGGAATAAAAATTTTAGAGGAGGAAAAAGCTGATATTGTAGAAGACCTAGAAGCTGCCAAAAAGTCCTCCCTTTTTCTCGAACAAGCAGTATCCGCAGACAAAGATGTACTGATGAGCTTAAATCATTCAATAAAAATTACAACTTTTACTATTGAGAGAATTCTCAAAAGACTTAATCAGCTTATCAAAGAGGGAAAGGACTCAAGTGAGATGATACCTTTAGTTGACGATATCAAAATTGAAAATGACAAAATCCGGGTATTATCAAGTTATGTCAGTTTGGCATCGTTCGATACAAAAGTTGAATCTATTAAACGTGATCTAGTCCAATTCACAAAAGAGTATCTTGATCGGATTCTACTTGGAAATAAACAGGATTTAAAGATAAAATATGAAAATGAGACCCTTATTTTTCCATATAAATTTAAACCGCTAGAGATTTCAATAATTTTCGAAAATTTGGTTGACAATTCGAGAAAAGCGGGCGCATCATGGATACGAATAAAATATGAAAAGCAAGTTAACGAACTACATATTTTTATCTCCGACAATGGTGGAGGTATCCCAGACACAAAAATAAAACACATATTCAATAGGGGATATACAACGACGAATGGATCAGGCCTCGGATTATTTTATGTCAATAAACTTATTGGCCAGAACAAAGGTGAGATTAGATTTATCGGGAACAATCTTCCGGGGATGGAAAAAGGGGCATGCTTTGAGGTAATTTTTAGATGAGCGACGATTTTACAGTTGTTTGGGTGGAAGATAAGAAATCAGTAGTCGATGACCAAATTGAGGAAGTTAGACAACATCTCAAAGAGTTAGGTTTTAATTTAATTCTTCTTTATGATGAAGAAGGGGATAAAGTAGAAGCATTCATTAATCAAAACCAGAATATTGAAATTATTGTTACTGATTATAATATTTCAGAGGAATTTACAGGAATTGATATAATTAAACTAGTTCGTAAAAAAGAGAAACTCATCGATATTCTTCTCTATTCTGTCGTTCCTGAAATTTCTAATGATATAGAACTCTTGAAACAGGTCAGTCGTTTTGGCTTCATCGAATTTATGGAAGGAAAAGATGTAGCTGAAAGATTGAAATTAATTATTGATAAAAATATTCGACGAAGCCAAAATATTATTTTTTTGCGAGGATTTGTCATTTCCAAAGTCATTGATCTTGAACTAAAATTAAATGAATTTTTCGCTGAGTATTTCAAAATCCAAGTTTTTCTCAGGGATGATTTCCACGATTATGTATTAGAAGGATCATATCTCCCATTAGAAGGGAAAAAGAAGGTCTTGGCAAAAATCCTAGACAAATATGACATTAAAACAGATCCGAAATTTTCTGGAATGGTAGGTAAATTGATGCAGGTGGCTGATTTAAGGAATAAATTAGCCCATTGTAAGATTGATCCAACTAACCCTACAGTACTCATATCATCTGGTGAACCCTTCCCATTAAATAGATCAGACCTGAGAGATTTACTCAACAAAATTGACACCGTAGCATTGCAAATTGATGAACTAACGAAATTCATTCGGAATCTTGAAACTCCAAAAGAATAAGTTTTCACCGTGTTATTCTCGTAATTGTGTTGTTCTTTGGATTTTGGAGATGCATCCTTCCAAATTTTTTAGGATATCACTTTCCCAAAAATGCAAAACAATCCATTCTTCTTTTGATAGGCGAGTATCATTTTTCTCGTCACGTTCAATATTTTTTTGGATTTTCTCTATCCAGTACGGATTCAACCGATTCTTCAATTCATCAAAATCCTTCCCATGCCAGAAATCACCGTCGCAAAAAATCGCAACCTTATATTTTGTAAAAACAATATCCGGTTTCCCAGGTAATTTCGTATTGACACGATACCCCCGGATTCCTTCCTTCCAAAGTGCCTTGCGAAGCATGAGCTCGATCTTAGTATCCTTTCCTTTTATCGAGGCCATGATCTTGCTACGCTTCTCTGGGGAGAAAATGTCAACCATCTAAAAAATCGCACCTGAGGGTACACGGATTGTTTCTTCCAGAGGTAAATAAAATCTTCACTCGTTTTGGGAACATCGGTATTAAGAAAGATTAATCGTCACGCTTCCTATAACAATAAACTTAATAATTTTTGGAGTGGGAAATGGGGGAACTTGAGAACGGTAAACAAAAAATCGGGGAAATTGACCTCACCCCGAATCCTCGCGTCTTGCGAATGCTCGGGCAAATTGAGTTTGATAATTGGCAATGTCTCGCCGAGCTAATAGACAATTCAATCGATGCCCTGATGGAAACCGGCGGAGGGAATGTTTGGATCACCCTCCCAAGTTCAACCCAATTCGAAAATGATCCTGACGTTTCGATTAAAGTCCGTGATGATGGCCCGGGTATGACACCCGAACAACTCCAGAATGCACTTAAGGCCGGCTATTCTGGGAATGATCCCCTCTCCAAACTTGGCCTTTTCGGCATGGGATTCAATATCGCAACCGCACGGCTTGGCAGGACAACAAACGTTATGACAAGCCGGAAAGGTGAAAAAAACTGGACTGTCGTAACTATCGATTTCCATGAGATGGAGAAATCTGGGAGTTATTTCCGCTCCCTGTATGCTATCCCAAAAAAGAACAAGAATGACACAGGGACAATAATATCAATAACAAATCTTTCCGAACGAGTCCGGACAATTAGGAAACAGAAAATAATCAAGAAACGACTATCAAAAGTTTACAGCCCTATCCTACAGAATGGGAATATCAATATTCACATCGATGATGACAAGTTAACAAGCCGGGGCCATTGTATCTGGGGCAAGAACCGGTACGTGGAACGGGAAAATGGGGATATAATCCAAGCTTGGATCCCTATCGATAAGAAATTCGGCGAGCAATATTACTGCAAGAATTGTTGGGAGTGGATAGACACAGTTCCCGCCCAAAAGGATCTCCCGAAAGTCATTTGCCCGCAATGTGGCGATTCATCCGGTGTTGTCGTAAAGGATAAGAAAGTCACTGGATGGCTGGGCATTCTCCGGTATTTCGACATGGATGATTTCGGAGTAGATCTCATCCGTAATGGTAGGGTAATCGAGGGCTTATCAAAAGAATTTTTCAGCTGGTTCAATCCCAGGACTGAAGAGAAAGAACTTGAGTACCCAATCGACACGGTTTATTGGGGGGGTCGCATCGTCGGTGAGCTTGAAATTGATTTCGTACCGGTTACTTATACCAAAGACCACTTCGAGAAAGCTGACAAACGATGGAAGGAAATAGACCGTTATATAAGGGGCGATGGCCCGTTAAGGCCGGAAATCTCGAAAAAGGAAGGATACGGCGGGGATAATAAAAGCCCGATGGGATTGGTATACAAGGGATTCCGGTCCGGCAAGGATCCAGGGAAGTACTGGCTTGTTCCCGGTAAATGGAATGAGACGGAAAGGAAAGTTAAAGGCTGGAATGACTCGATTATCCGGGAATGGGTTGAGAAGTTCTACCAAGGGATTCTGGAATACCAAGACGATACGAAATGGTGGGAAGCAGTAGAGTATGCGGAGATGAATAAGCGGACTTCTGGAGGACAAGAACCGTCTTTGGCGGTCCCAGCAGCAAAGAGACAAAAAACCAACCAACCGCCTCTCGCGCAATCTCCTATAGGAGGGGTCCAGGAACCTGTAACCGGCATTCAATTACAATACGGGCCGGCGTCTACAACAAAGAACGATCTCAAGTTTGAACCGGATATCTTCCTCTCGCAAGAATACAAGGTCGATGAGCTTGGTGAGGTCCCCATTTCTGTATCGGCCAATAAGATTACAAATGGCTCCATCGAAGACAGCCCAATAAAAATCGAAAAGAATTCAACCCAAAAATTCGTGGCCTATTACAACCCGAACCACCCGATATTTAAGACATATAACCTTGAACCGATCGACTTGGTTTTACTTGAATTAGCACAAGTCCTAAACCAAAGGAAAGACGACCCGAGGGATTGGCCAACCTCCAAGATATTCTATTTCCTCAAGAAAAAATATTCCCCTGAAAAACGACTTTCGCCCCGTGATCTTGGCGGGAAAGCAAGTGACATGATCATGAGCATGAAAAAATTCATCGCTTCAAAAAATTTTACGATACCAGAAGAGCTGATCAATGATCGGACGATGGACCAAATCCGGAAAAATTTCCTCTCTAAAATGGGAAAAGGGGAAGAAGATGTCAAGAAACTGGTGAAGACGAGTAAGTATATCTCATATGCTCCTGACGAGGAAATCCTGAATATTTTCAACCATTCACCAGAAATTTTCCTTGACGGAGGATTCTGGAACCGGCCATACAGTTCTCTTGTAACGCCGGAATTACAAGATGAAATTAAAAGGACATTTTCCGGTTTCATCAGTGATATCATTTGGCTGAACCACGAAGCCAAGGACTATGATCCTGAAATAATGGCAGACGATGTCGAGTTCCGTCTCCAACGGGGAGCATATAGCCTGCGACTGCTCGAACGGTACCGTGAATGAAATGGGCGATACAGGTTTCTTGTCGTCATACCGGATTGAAAAAGGCCCTTGGCAAGCACTAGAGAGAGCGGTAGCAAGACTATACCAGCACATCGGATGGCCACATGTCGCATTGATCGGAGGTCCAGGAGATCATGGTGGCGATATAATTGTCTCCGATGAAAACGAGGATTTTATCATTCAGGTCAAGTTCAAGAAAGAGAGTTCAACTCTCGTCAATAAAGGTGCAGTGACCGAATTGAAAACTGCATTGGATTTTTACTCGATCAACAAGGGGTACCTTGCCACCAATACCCGCCTCTCCTCGACAGCTAACGACTATATCCAGGAATTAAATAAGACCGGGTACTCAATAGAAAAACTTGAGGGAAATTCCCTTTTTTCTTTTTATTCCCAATTACCTAGATTTCCTGATATCGAATACACCCCATACCCGTACCAAGTCCAAGTGATCGATTCGCTATGGGGAATGTACCATCAGGGAACGACTAAGACAATGGTTATACTAGCGACAGGTTTGGGAAAAACTTTTGTCGCAGGAACTTTCCTAAAGAGGGTATTACACGATAAACCAAAAGCCCGGATCCTAATTCTTGCAAACCAAAAAGCACTTTTAAGCCAATTCGAACGGGCACTCTGGAAGCATCTGCCGAAAGATGTTAGTACACACATTTGGGATAGTTCTGAAAAGCCCGCTTATGATGACGGGATCACCCTCTCAACATTCCAGACGATGAGAAATGCAATCGTCCGGGATAATTTCGAGGGGGAATATGAAATCGTGATTGTCGATGAAGCACATCACGCACCTTCGGATACGTACTTGGAAGTGATTGAAAAACTCAACAAGAAATTCTTGCTCGGGATGACTGCAACCCCGTGGAGAACAGACGAGAAAGAACTTTACGATATTTTCGGGAATCCGTGCAAGAATTGCGTTATTGACATTGTCAAAGCTCTCCAAAACGGGTACCTCTCCAAAGTTGATTACCGGTTATTGTGCGATAACCTCGACTGGAATTTCATCCAAGGGAAATCCAAGAAAAAATATTCCATCAAGGATTTGAACAAGCGGCTTTTCTTACCGGAGAGGGATGAGAAAGTAATCGAGCAAATACAGAAATTATGGGCCGAGTTATCGCCGAAACGTGCGATCGTCTATTGTGCCAGCATCAGCCATGCGAAGAGGATGGAGACCGTTTTGCGTGAGTACAATTTTTCTGCAAGGTGCCTCCACAGCGATCTTGATTTCCGTGAATCCGAAAGAAGGCTCCGGGAATTCAGGAGAGGAAAGATCCAGATCCTAACTTCCATGAACATGTTGAATGAAGGGATCGATGTCCCTGAAGTCGACTTGATAATTTTCCTACGTGTAACTCATAGTAGGATAATTTTCCTCCAACAACTTGGGAGAGGGTTGAGACTATCAGAAGGAAAAGAAAAAGTTGTCGTGTTGGACTTCGTTGCGGATATCAAACGGATTGCAGAAACAATAGATATCGATGCCAAGGTGTATGGTGAGAAGGATCACGAAGTCTTGAAAGACCAGTTCAACGTCCAATTTTCGGTACAGGACGCTAAGACCTTCTTTGAAGAATATTTACGTGATAAAGCGGCAATCCAGGAATATTCTGATGATGATACGATAGTTTTCCCGGCTTAATTGGAAGGAATTTTACATGATCCCTTCAGAAGAATTCGTGAAAAATCTTTGCGAAAAATCATTCTTATCTCTTTGGTGTTACCCAAATCCTCGATCCAAGGATAATAAAGAGCTTTGTGATTTTTTGGTAGTATGTGAACCTGCGATTATTATTTTTTCAGTAAAAGAAATAGAATTTAAGGACACAATTGATCTTGAAACAGCACTTCAAAGGTGGAGATCGAGGGCCATAGAAAAATCAGTTAGCCAAATATACGGAGCCGAAAGATGGATTTTAAAAGCCTCAAATGTTATCACCTCCGAAGGAGAAAAGGCATTAATTTTTCCCGATAAAGATAGGTGTATTTATCGGATAGCTGTAGCTTTTGGAAGCAAAAGAAAAGTACCGGTTGAATCAAAGAAATTTGGTAAAGGGTTTGTTCATGTTTTCGATGAAGAGTCTTTAGATACTTTGTTACAAGAATTGGACACAATAACTGATTTTATTAAATACCTTAAAGGGAAAGAAGAGTTCCAAGAATCGGGGAAGGGACTTTGCCTGGAAGGAGGCGAAGAAGATCTTCTTGCGTATTATTTAATAAATAATCGAATTTTCCCAGCAGGGCTTGATCAGGTTTTGATTCCAAAAGGATTATGGAAACAATTTTCCCAATCTGAAGGCTATCGCATAAAAAAAGATCTTGAACAAATCAGCTATGCTTGGGATAAATTCATTGAACAACAATATTCGCAATTTAAGAAAAAAACTCTACTAACTACTCATACCTTAGATGAGTTTGAAACCGCAATCCGTGTAATTGTAAAAGAAGATCGTTTTAACCGCAGGAGTTTATGCGAACTATTTTCTGATTTCTTTTTCATGAAAAAATTGAAAAAAGGCTCGGCAAGAATCACCACTTCAATGTCGGGTGTCACTTATGTTTTTCAAGTCAATGATGAGGATCTACCACGGGAGGATCGCAAGGCCGAGTTGGAGATGCGATGTATATTGGCCAGGGGGTTGCGTAAAGAAAACAAAACCGTTATAGGTATCGCAACATAAAGATTCAGGCGTCCCAAAGATGAGAGGTCATGGGATCTTGTAAATTACAAACTGAATCAATGGACTGCTAATTCACAGCATGATTTTGAGTTGATTCAAGGCGCTACCGGATATTTTCAAAACGTCAATGAAATCAGTAAAGAACTCCATGAATATAAAAAATCATAATTTGAAAGAATTAAAAAAAGCCGAGCAGGCCAAATATCGGATTAAACCGGATATTTCTTTTTAAAATCATATATTGTCGCCATATAGGGAGATGCGGTTTTTTTTGCAATTAATTCTGAAAATTGATCGAGATACTTTGATTTTGTTTTATCTAATATGCCTAAGCCCATAGATCCTAATAACCCTGGCATACCCCCAAGACCGTAGCCGATCATTCCACTAGTAACATCAATGCCATAATTGCATAACGTAGCATTCCTTTTTATTGTGGAATCCGCCCAGATATTATCCATTATCTCGCTCAATTCATCATTTTTCTGCCGGACCAGAGTATCATTTTTATCAACGATTGCTTCGTTCAAAGCAGAATTTATTTTATAAAGATCATTTTCCTCGTATCGTGAAATTACATTCTTACATGCTTCCAAACTTTCAGGATAGTATGTACATTTTTTCATTAAGTAACTGCCAATCTCCGGAAAGGATGATCTTTTCGTGGTCCCGGCAGTGTTAATGCCCATTTGGCTAGCGTCCTGCAGTGTATCAATGCTGATTGATAATGTGGATTTTAAGGGATCATTGATAGGATAAAGAATAAGCTTCGAAACAAGCGAAATATATGCATTCGCAAAATCTGGTTCGATTAAAAAATTTTCAATAAACGTATCAGCAAATTCATCGAACCCAAGATAACGTAAATAGGTATATTGCAATCTTTGAGTTCTGAGGTGATTTCGACCAGTTACTGATGATGTCCAACTTTGCCATTCTGGGGACAATGAAACCAATAAATTGAATTCATCAAGACAGGTTGATTCTGTCTCATAAATTTTTTCGTCCATCCGATCGAGATTCACTGTATATACTGGAGGTGAAAATTCTCGCAATATCGGTTCTAAATAGTCAAATTCTGCGTAATGGGTTGGATGTGTGGTCAATACAAATTGGATTTTTTTTGTTTCCTTTACAAAGCGTAGAAAATCATTGAGAGTATCTATAGAAATATTCCAGTTTTTTTCAAAAATATCTGGTGGGATGGGATACAGTCGGAAAATTACCGTGCCGGCAAATGCCACCTGACTCCAGAATGATGAGCTTTCATCAACGATATAACAAGTTGGAGATCGTGATATATCGACTCTTTTAGAAAAAGGAATATTTCGTTGGACAGCCTCGATTTCCCTGATCTCATATTCTTCCAGATAATTCAGATCTATACTCATGGTTTATCAGTATCACACTGTTCGATTATCCGCACACGATTCCTAATTTGAGATTAACTCATCAATTAATAGACCTGTTGCCCATTTTTGGTATATTACAACGGTTCGTCTTCGATTTGAATAATTGGAGAATCCCCGCCGCTAGCCAGCCATGTCCTGTGATTCATTTCATAGTTGGAGGTTGATACAGAACCACAGAATTATTACATTTCTTGTTTGAGAGGATGGTTTCAATTTTTTTGATAAACACGGTTTCATTGTCTTCGAGATTTATGGAACAGAAGGAATGCATGGAATCTGTAACCAATTCCTCCTGTAGTACAGGACGGGGAAGCCCACGCGGCAAGGGGCGGAGCCCCGTTGAGCGTCAAATCCCCTGATCCCTCCAGGCCTCCAGAAGTTTCTGCACACCCAGGAAAGTTCCTGCTATTTTAGATGGTGAAAAAGTCAGCACGTGATACCCAGGAATAGTTCCTGATTCCAGTGGCCGAGCCCCTTCCGCCGGGTGAGCGCCTGCTCAATATGCGCAAGCACGGTCTGCTGCGCAACCTTCTCCAGGTTGATAAAGCACCCCCGGGGAAGGGAAAAGGCATTCTCCCGTATCTGCTGCACGAGCGGCACATGCGCATCCGCCAGCAGGGCACGGTACTTTGCATCGAAGTGATAGTTCGCATGCTGCCGCCCGACAAAATCCAGCACCGTCAGACATTCCTTTCTCTCACAGAGCCGGAGGCCCCTGCCCAGCTGCTGGAGAAATACCGTCATGCTCTCGGTGGGACGCAGGAAGAGGATCGTGTTCACTTCAGGAATGTCCACGCCTTCGTTATACAGGTCCACGACAAAAATAAAGCGGATCTCCTTTGCCTGCAATCGCTTCCGGACGGTTCTCCGCACGTCATCTGCACTTTCGGAACTCAGGGACACCGAGGGGATACCTATCCGGGTGAAGATCTCCGCCATGTAATTCGCGTGCTCGATACTCACGCAGAACCCGAGACCGATGCACTCGTCAATGGCCGTCACGTACTTCCGGAGCGAATCCGCAATAAGGCCCGCCCGGGTATCATTCCCCGTATAGCGTTTCGAGAGGATGCCCTGGTTGTACCGGCCGCGTGACCACTCCACATCATCCAGGTCCACCGAATCCGCAATACCAAAGTAATGGAACGGGGCAAGGAGATTTCTGCCAATGGCTTCCGTAAGCCGGATCTCGGCCGCAATCCGGCCATCGAACCAGCTTAAGATATCGAGGTTGTCCATCCGCTCGGGCGTTGCCGTCAGCCCCAGCAGAATCTTCGGCTGGTAATGGGACAGGAGATGCTGGTAGGATGCGGCGGCAGCGTGATGGAATTCGTCGACGATGATAAAATCATAATGTTCGGGAGCAGTCCGGTCGGAAAATTTCGTACTGTTGAATGTCTGGATCGACATGAAGACGTGATCGGTCTGCGCAGGAATCCTACCCGCAATTGCAATATCCCCGAAGTTCTGGTCTTTTAAGATCCCCCGGAAGGTGTGGAGGCTCTGCTTTAAGATCTCCTCGCGGTGCGCAACGAAGAGCAGCCGGGCCCGGGGCATCTTCTCGCGGAAGCGGCGGAAGTCAAACGCCGAGATGACGGTCTTTCCCGTTCCTGTCGCCGCCACGACCAGGTTCTTGTAATGGTTGTGGATCGTTCGTTCCGCTTCGAGGCGTTCGAGGATCTCTTTCTGGAAGGGAAACGGGGTGATGTCGAAGAAGTACGGGGTGCCCTCATCACCGGGTTCTTTCCGTTCCTTCCGGACCGCCTCTTCAAAGGTTGCCCGGTCGTTCTCCGTATACTCCAGAAATTCCGGGTCATGCCAGTAACTCTCGAACGATGCCTGGATCTTCCGGATCAAAGGCTTTGCATCTTTCTCGGTGAGTTTTACGTTCCACTCAAGACCCGACGTGATCGCGGGATTCGAGATATTCGAGGACCCGACATACGCGGTTGAGAACCCGGAGTCCCGCTCGAAATAGTAGGCTTTGGCGTGCAGCCGGGTGTGGGCCGTATCATAGGATATCCGCACCTCTGCGTTCGGCAACGAGGAAAGGAAATCGATGGCCCGGATGTCGGTCGCACCGGTATAAGCAGTCGTGATCACGCGCAACCGGCCCCTCATACAGAATTGTTTCAGCTCCTCCATGAGGAGCCGGATGCCGCTCCATTTGATGAACGAGACGAGAAGGTCGATCCGGTCGGCCGAGAGGATCTCTGCCTTGAGCTCCTGTATCAGGCTGGGTTCGAGAGCGGAGCCGGTAAACAGGCTGCTCTGCGCAAGGGGGGTGACGGGCCGTGATGCGGGCCCTTTTTCGTTGCCGACCGAAAAGATAATTTCTCCTTCACCTGGGATTGTACACTCGCTGAGACATTCCTGTTCCGTGATAGTCGCGAGGAGCCGGATGATCTCATTACAGCATGCGATCTGTTCTGCGGTTGAGCCTTCGGAATCCTCCAGGAATCCGAGAGATTTTTTCAGGACCGGGCCGAGGTACTGGGAGAGAAGAACGGATGAATCAAAATTTTTCAGGGTTTCCTTGCTTATCGTTATTCCCTGTTCCCGAAGTTTTTCTTCGAGATGGGTGTTGATCAGCTGTTCGTAGATACCATGAGAGAGCGGTTTCATGGGATGTGCCTTGTAGGGAGATTGGATTGAAGAGAGATTAAGACACCAGGTTTTGCGTTTTCCTGTACAAACCCGATCATTCTATGACACAATGTTTACCTTCAGTCAGAGAAAATTCGAAAATTATGAGTTTTTCCCTCCGGGGCAAGCCCACGCTGGCTGTGGGGCGAAGCCCCGTTGAGCGTAACCTCCCAGTGAAAATAAAATTACAGGCATTACTCCCCGGTAAGATCCCGCCGCATCCAATCCACCCGGTACCCGGAAAACCCCGCAAAAACAACCCGTACAACAAAAAGATACCACCCGGTATCAAGGGAGCACGCATACTTCCCGCCACTCCACGCCACCATCGTCTTGGCATTGCCACGGCGCAATGATAAAAAGATCCAAAGAGCCCCGGCACGGACCCGATGAACGAGGAAGTGAAAGGCGAACCAGGTAATGGATCGTGGTGAAAATCCCGGTACAGTACTATCGTATTAAAAACCGATCGCTCGTATCTCCTCCGGGCAGGACCCGGGATTTTTTTCATTTCCGACCCCTCTCAATTTAGAAAAATAAATCCGGGTGTCATTAATGCGGGGATACCCGGCTTAACCGAATTCCCGGGTCAATGCATTAATAATCCCCCCGGTATACCTAACTGGTACCAGGAACAAAGACATGGATCACTACAAACGGATCGCGGCAAACCGGGATAAGATCTTCGTACTTGCAGCCCGGTTCGGGATAAAAGATATCCGTATTTTCGGCTCCGTAGCCCGGCATGAAGCCCATGAGGGAAGCGATATCGATTTCCTTGTCGGGTTCCCCCCCGGCACATCTCTCCTTACCCATGCAGCATTCCAGCGGGAACTTGCCGACCTCATTGGCTGCGATGTGGATGTTGCATCAGTAAACGGGCTCAAGGAGCAGATCCGGCATGCGGTGATACAGGAAGCAGTGCCGCTATGAGATCGGACATTGACCGGCTCCGTGATATCAATGAAGCAATACAGCGTATCGGAGAAAAACTCCCATCAGGAAAAGATGAGTTCTTTCAATCCGACCTGCTCCAGGTATGGGTACTCTATCACATCCAGGTAATTGGTGAAGCTGCAAACGGTATCACTCCAGGGTTCCAGAATGATCACAAGGAAATTCCCTGGAAAGATATTATCGCGATGCGACATCTTCTCGTTCACCAGTATTTCGGCATCGATCTGGGCGAAGTCTGGAGTACTGCCCAACAGGATCTTCCCAAACTTCAGCAGGAGATCTTACGAATTTTAAAAAGCGGGTAATTCATCGGTACCCTGTATGGCGGACATAAAGGAACGCCGCAAGAAGAAAGCCCTTTGATTCTTTTTTTAATTCTTTCAATATCGTGGGTTCCCGCCACTCCACGCCACCATCGTCTTGGCATTGCCACGGCGCAAGGGTAAAAAGATCCAAAGAGCCCAAGCACAGACCCGATAAACGAGGAAGTGAAAGGCGAACCAGGTAATCGTTCGTGGTGAAAATCCCAACACAGTACTATCGTATTGAAAACCGATCGCTCTCATGTCCTCCGGCAGGTTCCCCGGATGTCTGCAAAAAAAGATTCCTGCGGCGCAAAACCATCGGTGTCTCCGGCCCGGGACCGGGGCAGGGTCCACGCGGGTTGTGAGGCAAAAACCCCGGCTGGCGTACCAATCCTCAGGATAACCGGGATGCAACAAAAAGACTATTGAAGAGTAAAACCCCATGTGACAATAAGCATGCAGTATTCCGATATCATCCAGCCAAAAAAAGTACGGAAGGGAAGTTCCCAATCTTCCCGCACAGCAGCTTCCCTGAATGAATCTGTTCCGTGCGTAATGGAATCGGTCCCCGGCACTCCGGGCAACCAGAAGATCGAAAAGATCCTGTCAGATATCCTCATCAAACTCGAGCGTATCGAAGAAAAAATTGATGAAGCCGTCTACCCTCCGGAATCTGCCATCAAGCCGGCATATGTGAAAAAGATCAAAGAAATCGATGCAGAACTCGCAAAGGGGAAAGGCAAAACGTACGCTACGATGGATGAATTCATCCGGAATATCAAACAATGACCTACACGATAGTTCCGGATGCAAAAGTCGAAATAATATTCAAAGAAGATGTGGCAGAAAGATTCTGCGAGGTTCAGCCAGCTTGAAAAGAAGTTACTGGAACTGGCAGAAAACCCGGAGACAGGAAAACCCCTGAAAAAACCACTGAAAGGATTCTGGCGGCTGCATATCGGGCACTATGTCCTCATGTACAAAATCGATAAGAAAAACCAGAAAATTACTCTCGTGGATTATGCCCATCACGATGAGATATACTAAAACATTTTTTCAAAAATAAAATCCCATCATGAAAAACCGGGAGGCTCACCCGGGATAAACCCTGCGATCTTTGACACCGGCCCGGGACCGGGTGCACCCGGGGTAAGTCCCGGTCGGAGCCCCGGTTGATGCATCAGCACCGGTCCATCACCAGCATCCGGCACCCTTTTAGTCCCGTTTCCCAGTATCACATCTTATTCTGGTTAAACAGACTTAAACCTGATAAACGCGTGTAACTCTGCTTTACCAGACTTACCGGTACAATCATAACAATCCTAAAAAAATTCCCAACGCATATTCAAACGTCATTTTTTTTAATTCAGGTGCCGCCCTCACTCCCGCAGAACCATAGCGGGTAAATAAATTTTTATACATTAGTAATGTAAATAAAATGCAGAAAGCATACATTGGTAATGTATATGATCCTGGCACAGCAGCTCGAAGAACTGGTACTCACCCAGAAAGAATCATTCCTTTCCCGGGATCCCGGCATACCCCGGGAGATCGCAACCGAACGATTCGTAAAGACCGATGCGATTGTCGTTATCACCGGCATACGGAGGTGCGGCAAGTCAACGCTCATGCGCCAGCTGTCAGCGCAGTACAGCGATTTCCTGTACATCAACTTCGATGATGACCGGCTCATGGACTTTTCCCTGTCAGATTTTCCCGCCCTGATGCTCGTCTTTGAAAAGACTACCCCGGGAACAAAAGTTCTCTTTATCGACGAGATCCAGAATGTCCCGGGCTGGGAGCGGTTCGTCCGCAGGATCCATGACGAGGGGTACAAAGTCTTTCTCACCGGCTCCAATGCCAATCTCCTCTCGGCGGAACTCGGCACACACCTTACCGGGCGCTATACCAAAATCACCCTGTACCCGTTCTCGTTCCGGGAATGCTTACGGTTCAGGTCGATTGTCACCGACCGGATCACGGAGAAGAAGAAAGCCGCTATCCTCGCGGAGTTCGACCGGTATCTCACCGGCGGGGGGTTCCCTGAATTCCTGAAATACGGGGATCAGGAATACCTCAAGCGGATTTATGACGACATCCTGTTCCGGGACATCATCAGCCGGTTCAAGATCCGGGAGGTTAAAGGGTTCCGGCAACTCGCCCACTACCTCTTCACCAATGCAGCAAATGCGGCAACATACAATGCCTTAAAAAACACGCTCGGGTTCAAAAGTGTTGTCTCGGTCCGGGATTATGTCGGTTTTTTAGAAGAGGCGTACCTTATCTTCGAAATCTTCAGGTACGATTTTTCCTTAAAAAAACAGTACGTCAACGAAAAGAAACTCTACTGCATTGACACCGGCATGAGAAATGCTGTCGCGTTCCGGTTTTCGGATGACAAAGGCAGGATACTCGAAAATCTCGTGCTCATCGAGCTCCTGCGCCGGGGAAAATCCGTATATTTCTTCAAAAACCCCAAAGAGTGCGATTTTATCACGGAAGACAAGGGAACGATAACCGGGGCGATCCAGGTCTGCTATGAACTCACGCGGGAGAACCGGGACCGGGAACTCGGCGGTCTTGCCGGTGCGATGACCATGCATGATCTGACTGCCGGCCTCATCCTCACGTACCACCAGGAGGAGACCATTACGCTGGGTAATGCGGTCATCCGGGTGCTGCCAGCCTGGAAATGGCTCATCGAATACCGGGACGAGGCCGGGTACCCTCCGGAATCGGCCATCAAACCCGCATATGTTAAAAAAATAAAAGCCCCCGGGAGCACGCTTATCCTTCCCCCGCCGGGGCCAGGTCTTCGGGAGCGTACAGCCAGCGGGCAAAAATCCGGGTAGCCACCGGCATCACGACCCAGGTGAGCAGGCATACCAGAAGCGAGACAAATACCAGTTTCTGGACAAGAAACGACCGGGTATCCAAAAACGGGTCCGTGACGAGCGAGATGATAATCGAGACCGGCAGGACCGCAATCCAGGTCACGGCCGCCATGCGTGCTTTTGTCGGGGGCCTGAGGACATGCTGCCCGGGGAGCGTGAACCATGTCTCCAGGCCCGAGAGTACTTCCGTGCGGGGCGGGGCAATCGTGAGCTCCTGTTCGGTCTTCATCCACGCGAGGTAGTCTGATGAGGTATGCCACCGGTCGAGTTCTTTTTGGGAAGTAAACTTGTACACGATCCGGTATACGCCATCATGGTGTTGACCCGGCCGGAAGATCGAGATCCCGAGATTGCCAGGGGTGAAACTAAACTCGTGCATGTAGTTTTTTATTTCCTGTTCAAACCGCGGTTCGCAGCCTTCCTTCACGTAATGGACGCGTACGACCGTGATGGGATTATCAGCAGATTCAGCCAAGGGGAAGTCACCTTTGTCCCGGTAGTTCGGGTTTCCCGTGCTTAAAATCTTTCGAAAATGTCCGGTACTGTCGGTACATCCGGGGGTCTCTCACCGGTCTCCCTGCCTCAAATCCCGCCCGGTATTTTCGCCGGGTCATATACTTCTGGGGCAAGCCTAAGCGGCTGGGGCAAAAGCCCCGGTTGACGCGTAACCTCCCCGAACACGGAATGAATTGACGTCTCTCATAATGGATCTCTTGTAATTGGTTGGTATCATCCCAGACGTTTGGATCCCGGGGACAAATACGCCCGTTTTGAGCCCCGTTTACAAAATCCCCTCCCGGGAAACCCCGTAAAACAGCCCGTTTCGGTTCGCGTGGAAAATATGCTTAAATTCAGCCCCGTTTACCAAACTACGGGCGGAAACAATCTCACCTAAAGTCCGCCAATGGCCATTAAACCGAGGCATTTTTCGCCACGTAATTTAATCCATCCGGGCCCCGGAAACCCTGCCGGAACGCGAATGTGAAGGTCTTTTTCTCCGACGGAGGTCTCAAAAATGACCCCGACGAGAATTGAAGCATGCTCTCAATCCAATACTTTATCCTGTTTTGCATAAAGGGGACTATATATCCGGGCTTCTTGAGTCCGTTCAGGTTTCCGGAGATACGAAGGAGATGCAAGAATGTCAACTGTTGAGGAAAATATGCGTCTCATGCAGACGCTGGATGATGCCTGGAACTCCCAGGACTGGGTAACATTCGAGAAACACCATGCAAAGGATGTCGATGTCTTCTGGCCGGGACAGGAAAAACCGACTCACAGCCGACTATCCCACAAGGAAGAAGCAATCGCATTCTTCAAAATATTCCCTGACAACAAGGTCGGGAACCATCCCTACAAGACCCTGTTCGGTTAAGGGGACTGGACGTGCTCGGTCGCCGACTTCACCGGTACGTTCGAGGGCCCGATGACCACTCCCGATGGCAAGGTAATACAGCCCAACGGGAAGAAGTTCAAGGTTGAGTTCTGTACGGTTGCGCACTGGAAGAACGGGGAGATCGTGGAGGAGAAGCTCTTCTATGACAAGATGTCCCTGATGCAGCAGATCGGCCTCATGTGAAAGCCTGTAAGCGGGCGTCGATCCTCTCTCACTGATCAAGAGAGATGAAGACGCTCGGTCATGTTCGCTCGTCCTCGCTGAGGCTCCGGCTCGCTGTTTTTTGGAGTTTCCTGTTAGTAGGATGACGCCCCTGGCTTGTCGCGTTGCTCCAGCGCCAGCGGCTGTCCCGGCCCGCTCCTCACATACCGCTTCGCGGAATACTCGTCGCTGTTGATCGGGCACATGTGTAACGCTCATTGACTCGTTCGCGCGATGCACAGGGGCTCGTTCGGGTCGCTGGGCTGGGCTCCATCCGTATGGAATGAAATTTTTGATCCAATCCAGCTCATTCTTTCTCCTGCACGACAACCGTAAACATCGTCCCCGCATTCCGGTCCCGTTCAATGGTACCGTCCAGTTGCTCCACCAGCGAGATCACCAGCCGGAGCCCAAGTGATTCTGCATTCCGCCAGTCGAAATCCGCAGGTAGCCCGACACCATCATCCTTAACGGTGATAGAAAGTGTCTTGTCATCTTCCCGTACCGTGATGGACAACGATCCTGTTTTTCCATTGGGGAACGCGTGTTTCAACGCGTTGCTGGCCAGTTCGTTGATGATAAGCCCGAGCGGGATTGCCGTGTTGATACCGACCATGATCTTCCCGATATCGATATCCAGGGCCACCTGCCGGGAATCAACTCCATAGAACGAGATAAGGTGAGTTACTAAAAACCGGGTGTAGCTGGCGAGATCGATATGGGAGATATCCTCGGACTGGTACAGTTTTTCGTGGACAAAGGACATCGCCCGCACCCTGTTCTGCGTCTCCGCCATGACCTGTTTTAACCGCTTGTCATCGATCTGGCGCATCTGGAGGTTGACTAAGCTGATGATGATCTGGAGATTATTCTTGACCCGGTGATGGATCTCGCGGAGGAGGAGGACTTTCTCATCCAGCAATGCGCTCAGCTCCTCGGTCCTTACTTTCACTTCCTGCTCAAGTTCCTCGTTGAAATGTATCATCAACGCCTCGGCTTTCTTCCGTTCAGTAATATCCCGGACAACCCCGAGCATCACATTCTTTCCCAAGATGGTGACGACATGGGTGTTGACTTCTACGGGAATGACCGTGCCGTCCTTTCTCCTGTACTCAGTCTCGAACCGCGCACTTCCGGTAGTACGTTGCTCTTCAAGAATTTTCTCAATGGGGGGGTTGTGGTAGTCCGTAGCGATATCGAGCGGAGTTTTTGTAAGTAACTCCTCCTTGGTATATTCCAGCATCCGCCATGTGACATCGTTGACATCGGTGAACCTGCCGGGTGTCCCGTCATCATTGATCCCGTGGATATGGATAGCGTCGGTGGTATTGTTGAATATATCACGGAACTTCTGCTCGCTCTGCTGAATCGCGGTTTCTGCTTTTTTGCGTTCGGTAATGTCCCGGGCAATTGAGAGGAGTACGGTTTTTCCCATAAGGACAATCTTGTGGGAATTGACCTCAACCGGGACAATTAACCCGTCTTTTCTCCGGTGTTCCGTTTCAAAGGTTGCGTGACCGGTGGTATGTAATTCCCGCATGATCTCATCGAAAGGCCAGCTGAAGTAATCCGTATTGATATCCAATGGGCCGAGCCGGAGTATCTCCTCTTTGGTATATCCCAGCATCCGGCAGGCGACATCATTAAGATCGAGATACATGCCGGGAAGCCCGTTGTCCAACAGTTTGACAATTTCAATCGCATCGTTTGCATTATTGAAAATGTCGCGGAACTTCTCCTCACTCTCCCTGAGTGCACCTTCAGCTTTCTTCTGCTCAGTGATGTCTTCATGCACTAAAATGACATTACGGATCGTCCCGGCTGCATTCCGGACCGGGTAGATACTGCCCTGTACCCACCTTTTATCCCCGAATCCCAGGGTCTTGGCACCATCGTATTCCAGGGGGGGATACGCAACCGCCTCCCCGGAAAAACCTCTCTCGATAAAGGGCATAATTCCAAGGAGGGTGAGCTGCTCATCCTGAAGCATATTGTAATCCTTGAGATCCTCCAACGTCACTCCCCAGAGTTTCACAAAGGCAGGATTGACCTGCAGGGTCCGGCCATCCGGTGACATTACCTCGATACTTAACGGGGACTGCTCGATCATGGTCCTGAAGCGTTCCTCACTATCGCGGAGGGCTTCCTCTGCCCGCTTGCGCTCGGTAATGTCCGATAAAACTCCTTGGACTCCGGAGAATGCCCCGTTGGCAAATGCGGGATAACTCGAAACGCTCAGCCACCGCTGGTCACCGGATTTTGTTACAACCCTGAACGGGAATGATAAGATGATACCCTTCTTTGCTGATTCGAATGCCTGCATCACGCCTGGCAGGTCTTCCTTTACAATAAATCCGGTAAAGGGATGCCCCGTTAAATGGGACGGGGGGTACCCGGAAATTTTTTCAATCACCGGGCTGACGTAGGTGATGATCCCCCGTTCATCGAGCGAGTAGATGGCGTCATTGATGTTCTCGACCAGGCTGCGGTACTTCTCTTCAGATACCCGAAGGGCTTCTTCGGCTTGCTGTTTGCTTTTAATCAGGTGCTGCCGTTCGAGGGCGTCATGTATCTTTGAGAGTATCTCATCAATGTTGACGGGTTTGAGGACATAGCCGGCTGCGCCTTCGTTCAGTGCCCGCATGGCATTTTCCATCGACGCAAAGCCCGTGATCATGATCACCGCCAGATCCGGGTGCATGTCCTTTAAGGGAGCAATCAATCGTATGCCCTCAATATCCGGCAGGTTGATATCGAGAAGAGCTACCGCAACCTTCCTGCCTTGTGCCTGTTGCAGCCCCTCCTCCCCGGTCCCGGCAGTGATGACGTCAAACCCCTTCTTTTTCAGGATGAGCGTAAGGGTCTTTCGTGTGCCTTCATCGTCATCGATAACAAGAATCTTATCCCTCTCATCCATCAGATCATCCTGCGGGGTTTCATCCCGGTTTTTTTCCTTGACAGCTCGTTCATGATTTTCAAGAGGGCACCCATCTCAAGGGGTTTGTACATCACCGTGTACGCGTCCGCGTCCAGGGCAGTCTCGAGCATCGTGGTCATCTCCTGCCGGTACCCGGTCATCATGACGGCAGTCATACCCGGATGGTCTTTTTTCAGTGCTAGGTATGCCTGCAGGCCATTGATTCCGGGGAGTTTCATATCAATCAATGCGATTTCCGGAGGCTGTTGTTGTGCCATGCTTATAGCTTCCTCGCCGGAAGGGGCAGTACTGACGGCATGACCCTGTCGTGCGAGGATATTTTTGAGCGTGATCGCGGTCCCGGGGTCATCATCCACCACAAGGATGTTCAACCCTTCCGGTTTCCGGGAAACATCCTCTATCGTGCTCATCACCTTGTTTACGTCAACCGGTTTATAGAGGACCCCCTGTGCGCCTATGCCCAGCGCTTTTTCAACCAGGCCGTCAACCGCGTACGCAGTCATCATCGTGACGGCAGCATCGGTCCTGATCTTCCGGATCTCTTCAAGGGCCTCAACCCCGTCCATACCCGGCATCTTGATATCCATGAATATCATGTCAAAGGTCTGGTCCCTGATATGCCCGATCGCCTCCGGGCCGCTGTGCGCAACCGTCACCTCGTACCCTTTCCGTTTCAGGATGAGGCTTAACGTCCTGCACAGGTTTTCATCATCATCGACGATCATGACCCGTGGTTTTTCACTCATGTTACGGTCCCCCTTTGATGCCGACCGGCAGCGTCACGGTAAAGGTCGTACCTTTTCCCACCGTACTTTGGACATCGATACGGCCATGGTGTGCTTCGACAATCGCCTTCGTGACCACAAGCCCGAGGCCGATACCCTTTGCCTTGGTGGTGAAGAGCGGTTCGAAGAGTTTCTTCATGTTCTCGTCCGTTATGCCTGAGCCGGTATCGCTGACCGATATCACCACGCCGCCCGCTTCCGGAATCATGGATGTTACCGTCAGTTCCCCGCCCTCGCCCATGGCCTGCACAGCATTGGTGACAATGTTGGTGAAGACCTGCAGCAGCTTATCAGGGTCGGCCATGATCTCCGGCAGGTTCTCATCAAGGTTCATGGCCAGCCGGATATTTTCCGGAAGGTGACTGCGGGTAACTGCTTCAGAGATAACTTCGTTGATTTTTGCTTTCCGAAGAGTCAGGACGGTCGGTCGGGCGAAATCAAGAAGGCTGCTTAAGATATCTTCGGAGCGTGCCACCTCCCGGGTCATGATCTCAAGGGTCTCTTTTACATCCGGTTCCGGGTTTTCGAGCACCATGTTTAAGAAATAGGCCGCATTCTTGATAGCGCCCAGCGGGTTTCTCAGCTCGTGGCCTACTCCCCCGGCAAGTTTTCCCAGGACTGTAAGTTTTTCCTTTTTTACCAGCTGCTCCTGTGCGTCCTGAAGTTCCCGTGTCCGCTCACTGACCATCTCTTCTAATGTTTCGGAATATTTTTTGAGTTCTGCCTCGACCTGCTTGCGGTGGGTGATATCCCGGTCTATCCCCCGGTACCCGCCAAACTGCCCATCCTGGCGAAATACCGGCACGCCACTGGTTTCAAGGATGACGATACGGCCGTCTTTATGCAGGTTGACATTTTCAAGCGATGAGAACGGTTGTTGTGCTGTAACGATCTTCATGAAGATCTCCCCGACCCGGGCAGCCTCTTCCGGAGGCATAAAATCGAAGGGGGTTTTTCCCAGCACTTCTTCGGGCGCGTAGCCAATCAGGTCACGGACCTGAGGACTTGCATAGGTAAAGACGCCGTTTTCATCCACTTCCCATATCCAGTCGCTCGTTGTCTCGACAAGCTCGCGGTACCTTCCCCGGCTCTCCTGCAGCGCTTCCAGGTTCTTTTTCAAGTCTTCTGATTGCCCGCTTACGACCGTTTCCTGAACTTCCAGCAACTGGGTTAAGGCAGCAACCATGGATTTCAGCTGAGGAACCGTCTGGATCACATTTTTGGTATCCATCTGTTATTTTCTCCTCTATACGTCCGCTTTTTCCTGTGATCCGGTGAAGATATCCCCGCCATCAAAGGGCAATAGGGCAATCTTGATACTTAGTGCCAGCGACCTGAACAGATCTGCTGTCTGTGGGGAAACCGTAACCTTGCCGAACATGATGATTGCAAAGAGATTTCCCGAAGGCAGGATACCACCAAAACCGAGCACTGACCGGACACCGAACGGGATGACAAAGTCATCCTGGGCGGGTACATACCGGCTGCCGGCCGCATCAGGTATCAGGAAAACATTGTAGGTCGTTTGTGCCATATCCATGACAACTGCAGGATCAGGTCGTAATACCGTATTGACATCCAGCCCCAGTTGCTGGATGAGCTGCCTGACCATCGGAAATGCTTCAATGAAGTGTTCACTGGGCAGGGGAATTGCCTTGTGTCCTGCGGATAGTTTGCGCGAGTTCCACTCCGGTAGCGCTCCGGCTCTTGCCAGCAGGGTAAGACATTTCATTGCAGGAGATTCAGGTAGGTCGTTCAGCACGTTCCGTGCAAATTCCTGGAGATTCGCATCGAGTTCCCCGTACGGGTGCGTCTTGAAGAGACGGACCAGAACAAAGGCCCTGTTCCCGTCCTTGTCAATGAGATGATCGCACAGGTAATGCACGATCCTGTCGGCAATCTCTTCCATGCTGGCAGCACCCGATCCCATCGATCGGAGGGCGGCCGAAATCTCAACCATGTCTTTTACGGTAAAATCAGCAATATCTGTCATCAGGTCCCCTCAGGATTCTGGATTATTCCGGCATTAAAGAAAGACAGCCCCGCATTCTTCTCATCCCCGTAACCGGTTGTCCACTCAGCCACGCGCTCTCTTAAAATTTCTTCCATTGTGCGATTTCCGGTCAGGCTGTGATATTCCGGGTTGGCATCCGGCACACTGCCATCATTAACGATGATACTATCGCTGGATCCGGTTGTCCCGGCCATCGTCCAGCCCGGCCCCCTCTTCCCGGCTCTCCCTTCGTAGAATTGACAGATGACACTGGGAATCGTGTCCGCTGTCGTTCTCAGCTGCTGTTCGTTCATCAGTGCATCGTCCGGGGGTTTTCCTGTCATGAACCTGCCTCCCTCCTGATTTCTTCCGGTTTGGAGAATGTAAACGTGTACTTCGTTCCTTCCGTGCGGTCGATCGCCACGGTGCCATTGAGCTGATCGGTCAGCGTGCTTACCAGCTGGAGCCCGAGCGACGTCTGGTTCTCAAGCGTGATGTCAGACGCCATTCCTGCACCATTGTCTGCTACTACAAACATCAGGCTAGCGGGATCTTCGGTATTCGGGACATGTGCAAAAAATCAAACCGGCAGGAAGAAATATGAGAGTGCGGCTGTCTGTTTCCGTTATCCCATCTGTACCTTTTTCCTGCACGATCATAATACCAATCCGACTTGACCAATTGGGATGCAGAGCAGAGGATCTTTGTTCCTTCTTTCAGGTCCGGCGGAACAGGGTGGGGGAAACCGGTGGTTGGTGAATTGTTGGTGTCAGATTTGGTTGTGTTTTGGAGTCATTGAATGGTGAACATGCACTGCTCTCATCATTGCATATTCGAACGATCACCAATTATTATGCGGATTATATATAACTTTTCATGAAAAACACCCTGTGAATTCCTCATTATCCGGAACATTTCATAGATGCTGTTGAAAACCGTTTAACTGAATCTTCATCGGGAACTGTTTGCGCTCATATTTTTTTATCTGCCGTGGAACTCCCGTCATATATCCCGCCACGATGATTGAACGAGGCAATCGGCAGGAACAGGCACGTGAAGATGATCTTCCGGACCCTGTTTATTGCCCGTTTAGTTCCCCTGTATTTTTCCCAATGCTTCGGCTGCTTTCCCCCGCGTTATTTCATCCTCATCATTCAACGCCAGCCTGAGTGCGTCAATTGCTTTTTCTGATTTTATCTCACCGAGCGCCCATGCTGCCCCGTGCCTGACGTAGACATGCTGATCTTTCAGGGCCAGGATAAGCGGTCCAACCGCTTTTTCCGATTTGCTGTACCCAAGTGCCCCGGCTGCGGTCGAGCGGACAATTTCGTTGGGATCTTTGAGTTCCTGAATCAGATGTTCAATGGTTTTTTCTGCGGGAATATCTGATGGTACGGTCGTGTCTGTACGGGCAGGTTCGACTTTATTGTGGACCGGTATCTTTGACTTCGTTTTACTTTTTGAAACCATGATATGTTACAACCTCTTACTGGAACTTCCCTGATATGGCGGATATCGGGATATGGTATGGAAGACCTCTTCGTAATTTGTGCGGACTTGAACGGTCATATCCGGGCAGAGCATGTGGATATATATATCAAAGATATATATATATATATGGAGATTTGCAGCTCACGGATTAATGCAAACGACGCGTTGAATTGGATGAAAATATACCGGGGATGGGATCAGGCCGGGCTGATGCAGGCCCGGGTTGTGGATCCGGTGACCGCTCAGCAAATGATCGGGATTATTGCGGGGGGTTTGAGATGACCCCCTCATTTATCGCTTGATGGAGATACCAGGAATCAGGGGGGTATGGACCCAGGATAAAATACGCCTAAACAGGGCTCCGTTTACCAAATCCCTGTCCGGAAAACCCCGTAAAACCGTCCATTTCAGTTCGTGTGGAAAATTCCCCTGATTCTCGCTCGGATTGCCAAAATGCGGGCGGAAACAACCTCCCCTAAAGGCCGCCAAAGGCCCTGGAATCGAGGCATTTTTCGCCACTTAGTTTACCCCATCCTTACTCCCGAAACCCTGCCGGAACGCGAATGTGAAGGTCGGTTTTCCGGGGCATCACTTTTTACAAAAGTTGGAAGGCAATAACAAGCTCATACTTTCTTCGAGACATCTCCCTTCATGATATACTTGACGATGATAAAGATCACGAGTGCGATAATGATAAAATCTATCATTGCGCCGACAAAATCGCCCAGCAGGAACTTAATGGGACCCACCTGAAATACCGCCTCTCTCCAGTTTCCGCCCGGGATAATTACTGCAATGATCGGCATGATGATATCGGATACCGTTGAGTTGACCAGTTTTGTGGCAGCAGCACCGATGACAAATGCGACTGCAAGTCCAATCACCTGGTATTTCTGGAGGAAATCCATGAATTCCTTGTTAAAGCCCTCTGCCCCTTTTCCGAGGGTCGAGACTCCGCCCCCGATCAATTTTTCTGCATCACCAAGATTCTTATCAACCATAAAATATCACCCCGGGACCACAATTTTCCCGTTGAGAAACTGATTGACGGAACACCACTTCAATCTTTTTACATCTACAGTACGGTAAATAAGTGGTTGATACAATGCCGTAAAAAAAGAATTATCCGGAAGGAACAAAAGTGTCTTCTGGTTTTCCTATACCAGCGGTGAAGGCTCACGATCACCGGTTACCGGTAATTTGGTGGGTTTTATAAGAACCGGTTCATTCGATGAACGGATTTTTTCGATAATAAGTGTTTTTCCGGCCGGTGTCATAGCAAAAACCGGTATCGCAATGCCTGCCTGAACCAGCGCAAGAGGACCGGCAATCTCCCGTATGGGTTTAGATGCACATGACGTTACCAGATCGGATGCACCGATAAGTCTTGCTGATTCTAGCCGGGATAAACCGCTGACATGAACGGCAACAATAACTGAGTCCGGGTACGCAGCACGGATCGCTTCTGCATCTGCAGGTATAGCCACCGTCACAGCAATGCGACGGAAGCCTTTGAGGTGGGCGAGGGCAACACCCGACTGCTGATCGATCCGTGCGTTGATCGGATCAAGGACATACCCCCGGTTCTGTTCGATTCTATCTATCACTGATGGATGTGGCGATGTAGACACGAGTCCTGACATCCTGCCACCGATACCCTGTACCATTTCCGGGGTGGTGGCAACCACCGTACCGGCGCCATCACAGGCAACAACCGCTGCATCGAGTATGCCGGATTGTATGCCGAAACTGATCAGTTCCGAAGCTCCGAACCCGACAAACGCCCGGGTGTCCAGCACTTCGCGTGCGGGCGTGCACATCCCGAATGCCCGGATCCGGTGTTCAATGTTTGCCTTAATCGCTTCCGGTGTGATCTCGGGTACCGGAAATGCAAACCGTTTTGCCAGGGGGCAGTCAGCAATGATCGGTTTTCCGACTTCAACTACCTTCCCATCGCGTACAACGACCCGGCATTTGCCGATCGCTTCGATGATGTGTTCATCCTTTTTGTCAGCCATTATTGTTTCCTTAAGAATACTGGGACTGTCACATAATAAGGAATCGTGCACCATTACAAAGCTACAAAAACATATGTTCAGAAACGACGATAATTCTCTATGAACGAGTGCTCGCGGCTCTGGGAGATCGATCTGTTCCGGGGCATCGCGATCCTCATGATGATTGTGTTCCATACCGTGTTTGATCTCAGTTTTTTCAGCATTGCACCGGTAGATGTGTCGGACGGATTCTGGCGGTACTTTGCCTATATGACCGCTTCGCTTTTCCTTATGATTGTCGGGGTATCACTGATCATCAGCCATGCCCGGGCAGGGCTGAAATTATCCGGCGTTTCGCTTGCGAAAAAATATTTCATCCGGGGTGCAGGAATTTTTGCGCTCGGGCTCCTTGTAACGTTTGGTACCTGGTTGTACCTGCGTGAAGGTTGTGTGATCTTCGGCATTCTGCACCTTATCGGGATTTCTATCATGCTCTCTCCCCTTTTTTTCCGGTTTGGAAAGCTGAACATCCTGTTCGGACTCGCATGCCTTCCGGTTGGCTGGATAATTTCGGGTTTGAGCGACCCGGCATTCCTGCTGCCACTGGGAATAATCCCGCACGGATTTTCTTCTGTTGATTATACTCCGCTTTTCCCATGGTTTGGGATGGTGCTGATTGGTATGGGACTGGGAGAGTACCTCTATGACGGAGGCGTACGGCAGTTTTCCCTCGAACCATTGCCGGATCTGCTGGTTGCACCGCTCTCGTTTCTCGGCCGTCATTCGCTTGTAATATATCTCGTCCACCAGCCGGTGATCATTCTCCTGCTGGCACTGGTGACCGGAACAAAAGTGCTGTAAGAGATGGGGGGATTTGTCCTGGAGTCCCATGGTTTCCCGAGAATCATGAACTCGTCCATTCCCGGTCTCCAGATCAGACAGATTGAGAAAATACCCCGCGAAATAAAAGTTGGCCGAGGGGCCAACAATACTTCACAACCTATTTACCGATCCGCTCCCCATTTTCCGTATTGTTCAAATCGTAACAGGTGATCCCATGACCCGCATCTCCACAACTTTTATCCTGATCATTTCAATTGTCTGCATACTTCTTGTGGCCGGGTGCACATCACATTTTGATCAAACCAACCAGACGGGTAATGCAACCCCCGGGGTACAACAGCTCCCGTCCAGCTACCAAGTGACCATAGCCCAGCCGGAGGAGAGATCCAGATTCATCCGGATGGATACCGATGTGTATAACCAGGGAGAGGTTGTCGAGTTTTTTATCTCCAATGAGGGGCGTGGAACGCTTGAATGCTTAAACGATCCCCCGACGTTTTCGGTAAAATTCCAGACAGGCAGCGGGATCTGGGCAACGCGGATGGGAACAGATACGCCGGTTAAAACCAATAAAACGTACCTGGATGCAGGAAAATCAACCCAGGCATACAGGTTCATCACTTCCGGTTGGGAACCCAACCGCTACCGCATTGTATCGGATTGCGGAGTCTCCCGTGAATTCCTTATCCGTCCTGCACCAACCCCGGTGCCAACGCTCTGCCCCCCAAAAGAACCTGAACCCTTATGGGTTCGCATAAATCCTGTCAGTAATTCATATTCCGGTAAAAATTTTTCCATCAGGGGGACAACAAACCGGGCTGTTGGTGAAGAACTCAAATATCTCGTATTCCCCAGCGGAATGTTGCCAAAAAACATGTCCATGGGAAACGAAAAACCCTTGTCAACTCTCGTAACAGAGGGGGAATGTGGTGAAAATACCTGGTCGGTTGATCTCAATATACCAAATCCCCAGGAATACTACATCATGATCTCGGCAGGCACCCTGAATGCTACGGCTATCAAGAGATTTGTCGTTTTATAAAATCCGTATCCTGCGTATTTACTGCCCGGCCATCTGAACATGCACCTGCTCATGGATAACTCCATGAAGGTGGCCGGCAAAAATGGTGTGAGCAAATAATCCATGAACCTGAAAATATTCACCCTTGCCCTTGAACCGGTGAACCCGGTACAGTTTTCCCTCAGTGAATTACGGTCAGATATCGCCGGGAAACTGGGTGAATTCACAACACTTCGCAAAGAGAGTGCAGCCGGGTTCATTCATCGCTACCCGGTGGTACAGTGCAAGCAGGTAAAGAGTTCAATAATCACTCTCGGTATCAGCCAGGGTGCCGATTTCCTTTACCAGCACTCGGAGGGGCTTAAGGAATTTTCGCAGGGAAAGACCGCCTGCACAATCCTTGAGCGTGATACCTCCATCCGGCATGAAGAGTTTGGAATTTCCGGCACAACTCATACCTATGAATTCCTGACACCATGGCTTGCCCTGAACCAGCAGAATGCAAAGAAGTTCTATGACCTTAAAGGCAAGCCTGACCGGGATGCTTTCATGCAAAAGATACTTACCGGCAATCTCGAAACGCTCGCAAAATCGCTGGACTACAAAACGCCCGTGCCGATAACCTGCGAGGCAAAGATAAAATTCCGGATAGACCGGATTGATCGTGAAAATGTCATCGTCTTTCTGGGAAAGTTCCGGACGAATATACGGATCCCGGAATATTTCGGCATAGGCCAGTCCGTTTCGCAGGGATTCGGCACGATAAAAAGTATCCCGGACATTCCTGGTCCGGAAGAGGCGGATACACCATGAAAGAGGCACTGCTGGTCATCGATGTCCAGAATGAATATTTTACCGGACAACTTCCCATTACCTATCCCCCGGGAAGTTTTGAAAAAATTCTGGTGGCAATGGATCACGCCCATGCCACCCACATGCCGGTTCTCGTGATCCAGCATTCAAATCCAGTACCGGAAGCAACTGCATTCAGGAAAGGGACACGTGGCTGGGAACTTCACGATGAAATCAACCAGAGGCATACGGATATCATCATTGAAAAAAACATGCCCGGCAGTTTTACCGGAACGAACCTTGATGGCTGGTTAAAAGAGCACAACATATCCGTCATAACTATTGCCGGCTATATGACCCAGATGTGCTGCGACACGACTGCCCGGCAGGCATTCCATCGTGGATATACAGTAAATTTTCTGTCCGATGCAACCGGAACCCTGTCGATAAAAAATACTGCCGGCACGATCAGCGATGCAGATCTCCACCGCGCAATTCTCGTCACTCAGCAGCAGCGGTTCTCCCGTGTTCTGACAACTGCTGAATGGATGCAGCGGACATGAGAGGGTCATGCTCGTGCGGATTGACCAGACTTTTTTAGGGTTTTTTATTCGCTGATTTTTTTGCATTCCTTTTGTCAAATCCTATTGTTCAGGCAAGGACTGATGTTCCCATACCGTAAAAACGATATTACTATCGATTTAACAAAGGCAAACCGGCAGCGATTCTATGACCGGACCTGAAACAACAAAGAGATATTTCCTGATACAAAGCCCGATATGCGATAACAACCTCACAATACCTTGGACTCTGAATACATGCTCTGGATTTTCTTAGCGCTCCTTGGCGCCCTGGCCAATGCCGCTTATTTCATTATTGTCAAGAAGTATATCACCGCACTGGATCCAAAGCTCCTGACAGGAATAGGGTTCACTCTTGGGGGAGGCCTGCTCTTTCTGGTGTCGGCCTACCGGGGATTTCCCCCTCTCGGCCCGGACTTTTTTTCAGCAGTGGGAGTTACCTTAATCCTGAACATCATCGGGCTTAACCTGATTTTTAAAGCCCTGTCTTCATCCGACCTCTCGCTCTCAGTCCCGATGCTGTCGTTCACGCCAGCCATCCTTATTGGTACTTCTTATATCCTGCTCCATGAAGTGCCATCATTGTTCGGTTTTTTGGGTATCTGCATCATCGTATGCGGTTCATATGTGCTGAACATTTCAGAAGAACATGAACATTTCCTGGACCCGGTCCGGGCGATGATCCGGAACCGGGGCAGCTGGTACATGCTCATTGTAGCATTCCTGTTTGCCATCTCGATCAATTTTGACAAGATCGCACTGCTCAATTCCGACCCGTTCTTTGGGATGGCACTCACGGTTTTTTTAATCGGGATTGCTTTCCTTGCTGAGTCTGGATATTCCCATTACTCCGGCAGGAACAAATCTCTGAATCAGGTTATGAATAACCCGGTCCATGTTGCACCTGCTGTCACGTCATTACACCTGAGGCAGTTTACAGGACTGTGCCTTCTCATTGGCCTTTTCGTTGCTGTTGAGGCTGCGTCCATAAATATGGCCTATACTCTCCAGATCGTTCCCTATGTTATTGCAATAAAGCGGATGAGTATCATCTTCATGGTCCTTTACGGAACCCTCGTATTCTCCGAAGAGGATATCCTCAAACGCATTCTGGGGGCTGCACTCATGGTTGCGGGTGCAATTATTATCCTCTTGTTTGCGTGATACTTTCCGGGCATCTAAAAGGGTATCGTTTAAACAAGAAAACGACGGTGAAAAAAAATACCGTCAGCAACCAGCATTAAAAAACCCGGATAAAAGGAATCTTATCCGGGTACAACTCCAGTTACCGGGACTTGTACATAATCGCATCGGTAATATCTTCAAGAGTTTCCAGCACGCCGAGAACCTCTCCTTTTGCATCACGGATAATGGCTGCAGTGAAATACAACCAGGTTCCTTCACGCCCCATCTTCGGGAAGAAATCTGTAGCTTCATACGCGCCCCTGACCAGCCGGGACTTGTTGAATTTTCCTGCATACCACTTAGGAATATCATCGATCATTCCGTCGATCAGCAGATCGGCAAGGCATGGTCTCTGCGTTTCATAAAACGCCCTCCAGTGCTGATTTGTACCAATGACTTCTTCGGCTTTTATCCCACTGTGTTCTTCAAGCGCCCGGTTCCAGAAGATAATTTTGTGGTTCTGGTCCAGCATGAACTGCGGGATAGGGGATCCCTGAATGACTTCATTGATCAGTATTTCCCGTTCACGGGTCTCAGTTTCAATCCGCTCGCGGATGTCCCGGATGACCGCAATCGCGTTCAGGATCCCATGGATAGTTACTGTCGAAAGGGAGATCTCTGCCTGGATAATTTCCCCGGTAATTTTCTGGAACTGTAACTCGCGGGGCTTATGTGCAAATGGGCCAGTAGCGGTTTCGAAAAATAATTTCAGGTCTGATTTATCGTCATTACGGTATTTTTCCGGAGAGAACAAGGAGAAAAAATTCTGCCTGAACACGGATCCTGAACATGCCCCGAATAATAGCTCTGCAGCAGGATTCCAGTACGTGATGACACCGTTACGGTCAAGAAGTGCAATAGCATCATTTGCAGAAGATGTGATCCCGCGGAACATCTCTTCGTGCTCTTTCAACTCTTTTTTTGCCAGCAGTTTCTCGGTAATATCATTTCCCACAATAATGTAGCCCAGGGGTTTGTTATCATCCCCGGTAAGTTCCCGCGTATTCCACGAGATATACCGTGTCAGTCCCCGTTTTGTGAGAATGTGGGTCTCGATGTTTTCCAGATACTTGTTATTACGGATAATATCCCTGATCATTTTTGTTACTTCACGCCGATACGCAGGATCGGGATACAGCCATTTCCATACGTCAGAATGGCCGATGACTTCCTCTTTTGCATAGCCGGTAATTGCTTCTGCCGCTTTGTTCCAGATAATCACATTGTTATTGGCATCAAGAAACGTCATCCAGAGTTTTGCGTTGATAATGATGCTTTTCTGGAACTCTGCATATCTCCTTAAATCGCTCTTTACCTTAGCGATCTCGGTGATGTCAGTTCCCAGAACAATGAACCCGATACTTTTCTTATCTTCTCCAACAAGTTCGCGGGTGTTCCAGGAAATTTTTTTCATCTCCTGGTTTTTGGTGACAATTGTGGTCTCAAAATTTTCAAGGGATTTTTTAGTCTGGATATTTTCTATAATTTTTTGTGTGACCTTCCTGCGATAAGAAGCATCGGGATAGATCCATCGCCAGATGGTATTGTGGCCAAGCACTTCATCAGCCGAATACCCGGTGATCTCCTGCGCAGCACGGTTCCATATCACCACATTTCTGTTGGTATCCAGAAACGTCATCCAGAGTTTTGCGTTGATGATGATACTCTCCAGAAACTGGCTCAGGGCGTGAGAGTCCAGGGTAGATGCCCATTCCTGCTGAATACCATTCATGTTTTTTTCCGGTTCCGGTTGTTTTTCCATTAAAACCCCTCGAAAGAAGTGATCTCTTTGCCTGAAAAACACAGATTTTCCGGCAGGTTACTTTTTTTTAGTATATTGACAATTGTCTGTATTCACTTTTTTCTGGTAATCAATCTTTGGTTGCCGTGCAGATAAAAAAAGGAAAGAATGTTTCTGGTTTGATTATTTAAAAAAACAGTGGCACATCCCTGAATTCCATCACATCAAATACACCACGGTCAGTGATCCGCAAAGAAGGGATTACCGTTAACGAAAGGAACGAGAGGTACATGAAGGGATCATCAATCCCCCCCATCTTCCGGGTGACAGAATGGAGTTCTTCCAACCGGGACGCAACTTCGTCATATGGCAGGGTCGACATCAGCCCGCCACAGTCAAGCGGGAGAGCGGCCTCCTGTTCTTCAGATAGTGCAGCCATGCCGCCTTTCATCCGTATCACCGCGTCAATTGCCCGCAGGATCTCCTGGTCACTGGTACCGACAGCGATCAGGTTATGCGCATCATGGGCCACACTGGATGCGATTGCCCCGGTCCTGAACTTAAAACCCTGAACAAGGCCCACCCCACAAGCGCCGGTGCCGTACCTGTTGCAAACCACAACTTTCAGGATGTCATCACAGGATTGAAGAGGTCCATTGATGGGAATATTAAGAGCATCCGTCACGATCTGGTGCGGCACAATCCCGATAACCCGTGCAGTACCTTTACAGGGAATCTGGATTGAGTCCATAGAGGGGACCGTGCACCGGAAAGGGGCTTTTTGGTTTTGTCGTTCATCTGGTATGCGGTCCACAAGCTCATTTCCGGCAACAAATACCTGGTGAATGATAAAAGTGAGCGGGTTATCAATAATACAGAAGTCTGCACGGCGTCCGGGAGCAAGTGCCCCGCGATCAGTAAGCCCGAACCGTTCAGCAGCAGAAAGTGTGGCCATACGGATAGCCAGTTCCGGGAGCACTCCGCATGCAATGGCCTTCCGTATGCAGCGATCGATATGCCCGTCTGTCATCAGCAGGTCAACGTGGCAGTCGTCAGTCGCAAAACAACAGCGGGAAACCGTAATGGGTGAGATCAGGGGCGCAAGTTCGCTGATATTTCGTTCTGTCGAACCTTCCCGGATATACAGGTACATGCCTTTTTTTAATTTTTCTTCAGCTTCGGTCCGGGTGGTGCATTCGTGATCGCTCTGGAGTCCAGCCAGGATATAGGCATTCAGATCCATTCCTGAAAGCAGGGGAGCGTGTCCGTCACGAATGGAGAAGAGCTCCAGTTTCTTTCCGATAGCGGGATCTGCACCAAGCACCCCGGGAAAGTTCATCATCTCTCCAAGGCCTAAGACCCCCTCACGGCCTTTGAACCGGGCAAGATCCGGGGTATCAAGAATTGCCCCCCCGACATCCACCGGTGTTGCCGGGACACATGATGGCAGCATATACCGGATATCAACGGGTAGTCCTGCCCGCTGGGACAACATCCAGTCAATACCGGCAACCCCGGCTACATTGGCGATCTCATGGGGATCTGCAATCACGGTTGCCGTCCCGTGCTGTGCTACCAGCCGTGCGTACTCGCCGGGGGTGAGCAGCGAGCTTTCGATATGGACATGGGCATCGATCAGTCCGGGAACGATGTACATGCCCGTGAGATCATACTCTTTTTTCCCGGAATAATCACCGATACCAAGGATTATTCCATCTTTTACAGCAAGGGTTCCTTCATCCCATGCACAGGTAAAAGGGTTGAAAATTTTCGCGTTTGTGAACACGGCATCCGCCGGCGCTTTGCCCCGGGCTGCATTGAGATTGGCCAAAGAAAAATCTGTCATATAATTTACACCATGATATCCGGGATTGCTACAATTTTTTTAGTCATGTTTCTGGATACGATGACATCCACTGATTGTATCGGGCATGAGGCAGAATACAAGGAGATGGGATCTGTTCAGCCCGGTCATGATCCAATGGTAAAACTGCTAGCTTAAAAACGATATGGTTATCCGAATGATATGCCCCTGCGGGAAAAAAGTATTCCGGAATTTTTTCTCCGTCATAAAAAAAGGTTTTTATACTGATACCATGAGGCTCGAATTTATTTGACGAGCCTATACTTACACCACATTCAGGCAACCGCTGATACTCAGCTGATATCTTTGAGCAGGTACTTGATATCAACCCAGATGATGAGTTCATTCTTCTCGTGGTCTTTATCCTTGACCTTCTTTTTGATAATCCCGAGAATTCCCGCATCTTTATTATTATCTGCTGCCGAGGTCTTGTCGATATCACTCATATAAAACGTGGAAACCGATAGTACGTCGTCAACCATGATCCCTGTCTTGGCTTTGGTGATCTTCTCATCGAGCACAATGATTCTGCTATTCTCTACAAGGGTCTCTGCGCGTGCCGCGATATGCAGGCGGTCTTTTAAGTCCACTATAGTAGTGATCTCGCCACGGAGATCGATGATGCCTTTCATGTAGGAGGCAGTGTTCGGGAGCTTGGTAACGGTCGTGTACTCCACTACTTCCTTGACGTCAAAGAGATCAATGGCGAATCGCTCGTTTCCGAGCAGGAACTCTACGATCTGCAGCATCCCACTATCAGGCTTCCCCTTCTTTGTCTCCTTAATGGACGGGTTTTTATCCAAAGAATCTGTGCCCGGGGCAGCGGGAATAGAAGAGATTTTCTCTCCTTCCGCAGGCTTTGTAGATTTTGCCATACCAGTACCCCCGAATCAGCACTTGAACCGGGATATTTCTTTTGACAGGTTGTCAACAACGGAATTGACATTGGCGACAACGCGTGTAATCTGGTCAATTGCTGCACTGGATTCCTCGGATGCAGCGGCAGAGTCCATGGCCTCTTTGGAACTGCTGTTGATCAATGTCATGACCTCGCTGACACTTGCAGCCACTTCTTCAATGGATGCTGCCTGCTCTTCTGCAGCAGCAGCTACCTCGCTCACATGCTGGCTGATCTTATCGATAGATCCAGCGATCTTGCTGAAACTTGCGATGGTTTCATGAAGGGCACGGCTTCCCTGGCTGACTCCCGAGTTTGCTGATGCTACCGCTTCAACGGCATGATTTGTCTGGGTCTGAAGTTTCTCAATCATCCCGGCAATACGTTCAGCGGATGAACGCGATTCAACGGCAAGCGATTTGACCTCAGTTGCAACGACAGCAAATCCGCGTCCTGCATCCCCGGCCCGGGCTGCCTCAATAGCTGCATTGAGAGCTAACAGGTTGGTCTGGTTGGCAAGATCAGTTATCAGGTCGACGATCTCACTGATCTGATCCATCTGCCCTTTAATCTCCGTTATGATCTGGTTCACATCATTTGAGGATTTAGTGATACCCTGCATCCCCCCCTCAGTTTTCTGTGCAAGATCCATTCCCTCACGGCTGTAGTTGGTTGATTCTGAGGCAAGTTGTGCAACGGACTCAGATTTTGTAGCAACTTCCTGAATCGCACGGGAGAGATCATCCATTGCCTGCTGCACCTGCCCAATACCCTGTGAGGATTTTTCCAGGTTTACACTGACTGCCGATGCATTCTGCGCAATCTGGTTTGCCCCGGCTGAGACTTCCTCGATACTGGCATTTGCTTCCTGGGTATTTGCGGCGAGATTTGTTACCTGATGGGTTACTCCCAGCATTGCTTTCGAAACATCGGTACCGATGCTGTTTAAGGATATTTTGAAATTCTTAAAATCCCCTCTCACCTTGATTGAATCCTCAAACCGGGCAGTGAAGTTACCGGCAGCGTACTCTTCCGAAACCCGCATCCCTTCCGTAAGGGGAATTGCGACGTTTTCAAACGTCTTGTTGATGCCGGCAATAATTTCCCAGTACCCACCTTTGAATTTGTCTGCATCCCCGCGGACGGAGAGTTTTCCTTCAACGGCTGCAATTGACAGTTTGTTCGATTCGGCAATGAGCCCTTTCAATGTGTCGATGGTCTTTTTAAGGGCGGGAACAATCTCATCCTTGTCATCCCGGACTTTGAGATCCCGGGAAAGATCACCATCAGCGATCATTTTCATGGTGCCGACAACATATTTCTGGAGATCATCAGAGAATTTGTCCATCTCCTGAGACATTACGCCAATCTCATCCTTGCGGTTGAGACGGATCCGCTCTCCCAGGTGACCTTTGTGGATCTCGCTGATGTTTTTTGTCACCAGGTGTAACGGACCGGCAATGCTCTGGGAAAGTGCGATTCCCATTCCAATAGAGCTGATGACACCGATTATGCATAACAGCACAATTACCGCGGCATTTGAACCGGCAGCACCTGCATTGTTCATGCTGCTGTATCCGATAAGCGCAACAATAGCAAAGATCACAGCGGTAATGAGGAAGGATCCGGTGATCTTTTTTCCGAGAGGAAGGTTGTCAATAAATTCCATGGTATCTTGCCTGATAGGGTAAATTTTGAGTGATTCCTGAATTTTTGGACTTACTTTTGTGTTCGTAAGATGTGAAATGAACATTTTTTATCCGGGGGATCAGGGATGTGCTCCCATCACTTCCGCCGGTTTGATGACCTAGACCCTTTTATCAATATGGCGGAGTGTTTCCCGGATATCGATCCAGATGACCAGTTCATGCACAGTGTTTTCCTTGTCTTTTGCACGCTTTTTAATGATGCCGAGAATCGCGGCATCGTCACCTGCCCCGGCAGTGGATGCAGCGTCAACATCACCTTTTTCAAATGTCGAAACGGCCAGTACATCATCAACAAGGATGCCCGTCTTTGCACCGGTCAGTTTTTCATCGAGAACAATAATCCGGCCCGACTCATCGGATCTGTCATTTACACGGAGGATATGGAGTCGCTCCTTGAGATCGAGGATTGTGGTTATCTCGCCCCGCAGATCGATGATGCCTTTCATGTAGGGAAGCGTATTGGGAAGTTTGGTTATAGTGGTATACTCTACTACTTCCCGCACATCGAAGAGATCGATTGCAAAGTGTTCCTTTCCTAAAAGGAATTCCAGGACCTGGAACGAATCCTGCTGCCGGGCAGAACCAGTTCTCCCATTGGATAAAGGGGGTGTAACCGTCCCCGCATTTCCGTGAGTTTTTACCGTTCCCGAACTTTCAGCGGTCATTTTCCCTTCTCCTTACTTGAAACTGTTGATCTCTTTTTTGACATTCTCAACAACCATTGAAACATGGCCGATGACTTTACTGATCTGCTCGATTGAAGCCGATGATTCTTCACTTGCTGCTGCGGCATCAGTGGATTCCTTTGCCGTGTTCTGCATCAGGCTGTTGACTTCATTGACGCTGGCAGTGATCTCTTCAACCGAGGCTGCCTGCTCTTCGGTGGCGGATGCCACATCCCCCACATTGCGGGTGATCTGGCCAATGGAGTCTGCAATCTTTGAGAAACTTGCAACGGTGTTCTGCAGTGCGAGACTGCCTTCTTTAACCCCGGCATTGGCTGCGGAGACAGCGTCAACTGCATGCAGGGTCTGGTTCTGCAGGTTCTCGATCATTCCTGAGATGCGTTCAGCAGATGCACGGGATTCGACAGCAAGGGACTTGACTTCAGTTGCAACAACCGCAAACCCGCGTCCTGCATCCCCGGCCCGGGCAGCCTCAATTGCTGCATTCAGTGCAAGGAGATTTGTCTGGTTGGCAAGGTCCGTGATAAGGTTGACAATCTCGCTGATCTTGTCCATCTGGCCTTTGATCTCAAGGATGATGACATTCACATCGTTTGAGGATTTGGTAATGCCCTGCATACCCTGCTCGGTCTTTCGGGCGAGCGCCATTCCTTCCTTACTGTAATCATCGGTGTCATGGACAATCTTAGCGGTAGATTCAGCACGGGATGCAACATCCTGGATAGTACGCGACAGGTCTTCCATTGCTTTTTGCACCTGGATGATACCCTCCATGGATTTTTCAACATTCACGCTGACTGCAGTTGCATTCTTTGCTACCTGTCCCGCACCGGCAGATACTTCTTCAACATTAGCGTTTGCCTCTTCAGTACCCTGCGAGATCTTGGTCATTTCGTTGTTGATCATTGCAAGTGCATCATCGATCCTCTTCTGTGCCTGGCGTGCAGCATTACGGACATCGGTCAGGTCGGTGAAGAATTCCATCGAACCGATGACCGTTCCTTTCGAATCGGTGATGGGAACTCCGGAATACATAATGTCAAACTTGCGTCCTTTCGGGTTTGCCTGCGTTTCAGAGGTGACCATCTTTCCTGACTGCATACACTGTCCGGATGCACATTTCTGCGAACGGCAGTCTGGCGTCTTGAAGTGTTCATAGCATTTCTGTCCCAGCATGCTCTGTGGGGTTACGCCCGCCATACTGGCCGAAGCCTTGTTGGCGTAGAGAATGGAAAATTCCTTATTTACGATGAATGCCGGGACGGGAATTGCGTCAAGGTGACCAACTACGGAGTTTATCGTGTTGTTAAGCCCGTTGATCATGGTCGCGTATTCGCCTTTGAACCTGCTGCTGTCTCCTCTCGCAGTAAGTCGTCCTTCAACGGTAGCATTACTTATCGTGGTAATTTCATCGCTGAACTGCTGGATGTTATTGACCACCCCGCTGAAAGCTTCTGATACTTCGCCGATCTCATCGCCGCCACTGACCATCCGTGCGTTTGAGTCAATCTCCATTGCAGCACCCGAGAGATCCCCATTCATTACTTTCCTGCCAAGACCGACAAGGTCTCCCATTCTCCGGGCGATTGACCGGCCAAAACTCGTGGCAATTGCAGCTCCGGCACCAATACTGATGATAAGGATAATGATAATCGCATTTCTCAGGCCATCTACCGGGCCGCTGAAGTCTGACGGATCAACATGCGAGGCAATAATCCAGCCGGTTGGTGCATAATAGGTGTAATACGTCACTACATTTTTGCCATTGTCGTTATAGGCAAGGCGTTTATTGCTGCTGGTTACTGCATCCTTATTTGCAATCATTGTCTTTGCAAACTCTGCGTCGGCAACGCTGGAACCCTGTTCGGTCGGGTGGATGATCAGGGTGCCCTTGTTGTCCATAACATAGAGATAACCGGTCTTGCCGATTTTCGTTTCCAGGATCTGTTCTTTTAACGGGCCGTAAACGACATCTTCAGGTACTCCGACAAAAAGGATACCGATGATCTCCCCTTTTGCATTTTTAATCGGTTCGTACGCTGCAGCATACTTTTTCCCGACAACATCTGCAGTTCCGTAGAAGGTCTGTCCCTTGTTGATGACTGCATCGTAAACAGCATCAGAAATCGGCGTGCCTATGGCCCGTTTCCCGTCAGCACCGATGACATTTGTTGAGACACGGATCGCTTTGTCCCCGATCTTCTGGAAGACCGTGGCCTTGCTGCCCATATCCTTTTCAATGGAATCTACAATCTGGAAATTATCATTAACGATCTGGTCACCATAAGCAATCTTGCCGCCAACAATGGCAGGAGTTCCCGAAGCAGTGAACCGGCTTCTTAAAAGATTAAGATCCCCGTTCAGCTTGTTCTTTGAAAGATCATAGGAATTGGATGTCATTCCCCGAATATCGGTGATCTGCGTATTCAGGGTCATGTCGAGCTGGTCGTTGATCGCATTGCTTGCAGTTATATAGGCGACCGTCCCAAGCAGAAGGGTGGGGACAATAACGAGGACCAGGCAGATGATCAGGATTTTTGTGCCGATCTTCATGCGGTTGAATTTTTCAGTCATTTCTTGAATCATTGTGAACATCTCCTAAAGTGTGTCCAGGGAATTTTCCTTGCGGGTGAATGTGAACAATCCTCGTCAAATGATTGGACAGGTTTTTAAAAAAACACATTATTCTTCACCAATATCCCTGAGCAGATGCCGGATATCGATCCAGATAATCAGTTCGTGGCGTTCGTGCTCCTTTTCCCTGATCTTCTTTTTGATGATTCCAAGGATAGCGGCATCTTCGCGCCCACCGGAGGCTGAGGTAGAGTCAATATCGGTTCGTTCGAACGTGGACACAGCGAGGACATCGTCTACGAGGATACCGGTCTTGGCTTTGGTGATTTTCTCATCGAGAACAATGATCCTGCTGTTCTCAATGGGAAGATCTGACTTCTCAAGAATGTTGAGGCGTTCCTTGAGATCGATAATCGTGGTGATTTCACCACGGAGGTCAATGATCCCTTTCATGAAGGAAGGGGTATTGGGGAGCTTGGTGATGGAGGTGTACTCCACCACTTCCCGCACATCGAAGAGATCAACTGCATAGTGCTCTTTTCCAAGCAGGAACTCCACTACCTGGAGTTTACCCTTCCGGGGTCCATCGGTTTTTAGTTCCGCCGGTTCCCCTGCTGGTAATTCGGCTGATACGGGAGGCGAGTGTTTCTCCTCTTTTTCACCTGCGGTTTTTGCCATTAAGAAAACCCCCGTAATCAGACCCTGAACCGCGAGACTTCTTTTGTCACCTTGTCGACAATGGTGTTGACATTAGCCACCACTTTAGTGATCTGGTCAATAGCAGCGCTGGACTCTTCGCTTGCCGCAGCCGCGTCAGTTGCCTCTCTCGTAGTGTTCTGCATGAGCCCGCCCACTTCATTGACACTGGCCGTTACTTCCTCAACCGATGCCGCCTGCTCTTCAGCTGCCGCAGCCACGTCGCTGACATTCTGGCTGATCTTGTCGATCGACGAGACGATCTTACTGAAACTGGAAAGTGTTTCGTGCAGGGCTTCACTGCCTTCCCGGACCCCGTTATTTGCGGAGGTGACCGCATCGACTGCATTTAACGTCTGTTTCTGGAGATTATCGATCATCTCAGCGATGCGTTCTGCGGATGCCCGGGATTCAACGGCAAGGGATTTGACTTCCGTTGCCACTACGGCAAACCCCCGTCCTGCATCACCGGCACGGGCTGCTTCGATCGCGGCATTGAGGGCAAGCAGGTTCGTCTGGTTTGCAAGATCGGTGATGAGGTTGACGATCTCGCTGATCTTATCCATCTGGCCTTTGATCTCACCGATGATCTGGTTCACGTCATTGGACGATTTGGTAATGCCCTGCATACCCTGTTCGGTCTTCTGGGCCAGTTCCATGCCTTCCTTGCTAAAGTTTGTCGTGTCCTGCACGATCTTTGCTACTGCTTCAGATTTGGTTGCCACATCCTGGATAGTGCGGGAGAGATCTTCCATGGCCTTCTGCACCTGCTCGATTCCCTGCGTGGCCTTCTCAGCATTGACGCTGACCCCGCTTGCATTCTTTGCAACCTGTGCTGATCCGGCAGAGACTTCCTCGACACTGGCGTTGGCCTCTTCAGCGCTTGCAGCAAGGTCTCCAACCGAATGGTTGATGACCGAGAGTGATTTCGAGACCTCGATACCGATGTTATCGAGAGAGTTCTTGAATTTAATGAAATCCCCTTTTACCTTGATTTTCTCGTCAATCCGTGCGGTGAAGTTCCCTTTTGCATATTCATCAGAAACCCTCATTGCCTCATTCAGCGGGACAACTACCGAGTCAAGGGTCTTGTTGATACCGGCAATGATCTCCCAGTATCCTCCCTTGAATTTCGTGGCATCCCCACGGACGGAGAGTTTTCCCTCTACAGCAGCTATCGAGAGCTTGTTGGCTTCGGTCACCATATCGCGGATTGCATGGGTTGTGGTATTGAGTGCAGTAATCGTCTCATCACTAACATCTGCTGCTTTCAGGTCTGTTGACAGATCACCTTCGGCAATTTTCTTTAACGTGCCGATGATCCATTTCTGCATGCAGTCATCATAGGAGTTCAGGGTTCTTGCCATCTCCCCAATCTCATCCTTGCGCTCGATATGGAGTCTTGAATTGAGGTGTCCCTTCTTGAGTTCCTTGAGATTGTTTACTACCTCAACAAGGGGGACGGTAATACTCCTTGCAATGTACAGTGCAATACCCAGTCCGGCAATGACCGCAACAATAGTTGCAATGATCATCATCAGGGACGCTGATGCGGCGGCAGCGGCGGTGGCCTTGTTTAAGTTCTCGGCAGTCGTAAACGAGCTGGTAACCAGTGTCTTGACAGCCGCGAGACAGTCACTACGGGCGGTAACGGCCGGGCTCCCTGCAGCGAGACCCGCATCCACCGCTTTTGTGTCACCGGCATCGGTATCGGTCTCGAGTTTCTTGTAGGTTACCTGCATCCTGCCCCATGCCTCGTCAAACTTGTCCAGAGTGGCCTTGTCCTCAGCAGAGAGCGGTCGTGTGCGGAACTCCTTCATATTATCATTGATAATTCCAACCTGTGCGGCCAGTGAAGTACTTGTTGCCGGGCGATCAGCGGGAACCGCAATGTACCGGTAGATATCTCCCCGCATCTTTTCCAGTGCGGCATTGGTCAGTGCAAGGTTCTCTGCACCTTGCATTTTTTCATATAATGCATTCTGGCGGGCTGCTGAATCCTGCAGATTCACGTACCCGATGGCAGCAACCGCAACAAGAATGAGCAGGACAACACTGAATCCGCCCATCAGCTTCTTACTCATTGGAATATCATCGATGAAACTCATACTCACTCACCCATCTCTGATTTTTCATTTTAGGTTTGGTGCTCCTGCTTACCCCGGTTATCGGGGGTCACCATCACGTGCTCCCTGTGTCTGTGGAGAGCACCCCCATTAATCATCATCACTTGTGCTCATCATAGAGTCAAGGGTAACATAGACGTTCGTCACCGATTGTATATAAATGTTGGGCTTTTGCTCATCAAAAGCAATGTTTAATACTGTTGAGCAATAATGATGAATACTTACGGGTTGGCAGAACTGCTATGAATACACTAATTCAATTATTCAGGATGTAGATACTGTGGTGCGTGAGGAGGAAATTAACCGGATTACTCAATTGCTTGCGGAAAATCCAGCAGGACTGACTATTGAACAGGTATCCCGCCAGCTTTCCATAAACCGGACCACTGCAGCAAAGTACCTTAACTTTCTGATAGCTTCGGGGAAAATTGAGAAACGCAATCTCGGGCCTGCAAAAATCTTTACCTTGTCGCCCCGGATCCCGCTCTCCCATTTCCTGAATCTCTGGCAGGACGGCATCATTATTCTGGATAATAACCTCCTGATCCAGCAGGTCAACGATCCCGTATTGGCCCTGCTCTCCCTGAAACGTGATGATCTTGTTGGGATGCAGATCGATAAATCCCCGCTCGCAGTGATGCTTACCGAATCAGGAATGAATCACCTGCAGAAAGCGCGTGAAGGGCATGAACAGGTACATGTCGTTCAGTTCATGATACAGGACCAGGCACAACATTTCCGTATGAAAATGATTCCCCTTGTTTTGGACCACGGGGAACAGGGACTCGGTATCATATTCGAACAGATACCCCATGTGCCGGAATCATTCCAGGAATCCAGTCGTAAGGAAGATACCGTTACCGGCAAGATTCCAGAAAACGTAGAATTTGAACGCAGGATCTCCGAACACCGGAAGATCGAAAGAGCACTCATCGAATCAGAAGCAAAATACCGGGCACTTGTTGAGAATATCACTGAGGTCATATTCACGCTTAATGATCAGGATATAATCACTTACATCAGCCCGGCAATAAAGAACCTGTCTGGAAACGACCACTCCGCGTTTCTTGGGCATCCAATGCAGGAATTTGTTTATAATGATGATATTGTACCGTTCGAAAAAGGTCTTGAACGGAACCGCCATGGAATCTTTGAACCATTTGAATTCCGGTTCCGGACAAAAAACCTGTCAAACCGCTGGGTCCAGGTATCGGGAAAGACCCTGCCGGGAAAAGAGACGGGTACCGGATTCCACGGGGTCATTGCTGATATTCATGAACGCAAACGCATGGAAGATGCGCTTCGCCATGCAAACAAGCAGATCATCCTCCTTACCAGCATAACACGGCATGATATTCTCAATGGCATCACAAAGATGCGGTTATCTCTCGATCTGGCAAAAAATGAGACACGGGATGAAAAACTTCTCCACTTCTTTGAGCAGCAGGAAGTAATTATCGCCTCCATACAACACCAGATAAATTTTACCCGGGACTACCAGAATATTGGTATACGCCCGCCCCAGTGGAAGGATATCGCGGAACGGTTCCATGCTGCAGTAGCATCGGTCCCTCTCGGAAAAATTTCAGTTTCCGTAGATATTAAAAAAATTGAGATCTTTGCCGATAATTTAATTGAACGCGTATTTGCAAACCTGATTGAAAATACTCTTGAACATGGCGTCAAAACAACGATAATCAGGTTCTTTTCAAAACAACAGGGCAGGGATCTGATCCTGGTCTATGAAGACGACGGTATCGGCATACCCGCTGATGAAAAGGAGTTGGTCTTTGAGCATACCCGAAGGGGGCGCATCAGCTATGGATTGTTTTTCTCCCGGGAAGTGCTCGCGATAACCAATCTTACGATTAAAGAGACCGGGGAAGCCGGCAGGGGAGCACGGTTTGAAATCCTCGTGCCGGAAGGATTGTACCGATGATGGAAGGATGGTGAGCAGATGTGTAAAAGGAATGGAGTACTCATTAATTCAGGCAGACAGGAGAATACCACAGGTGTTCAGGAGAGCATATAATGGCAGATGCTGGAGAAATTTTGGAATTTACGTTGGGTAAAGAGCACTATGCGCTTGATATTACACCCGTCCGTGAGATTGTCGAGATGACACCAATCACCGTTATTCCCCGTGCACCCGAACACATTACCGGGGTTATCAACCTGCGCGGAGAGATCGTTAATATTCTGAATCTTAACTCATTCCTCAAGTTACCCAACCGGCCGATAACAAAATCACAGAAGATCATTGTATTCATGGCAGATGCAGCAAATGGCAACAATGTTGGTGTGATTGTCGATAATGTGAGCAGTGTAACCGAAATCTCTGAAGCCCAGGTTGATTGCATGACTGACGGAATCGCAGGCAATGAATCAAAATATATCAAGGGTATCATCACTACCGGCACAGAGAATGAAGAGAAAGAGGAGCGGGGATTAATAATCTGGCTTGACATACAGAAGATGTTTAAGGATATAGAAAATACGTAATAGCATCGGGGAAATACATTTATGGAAGAGTCTGCGACTGAATTCAACCTTTTAAAACGTCATGTCGAGCAGCTGTTAAAAATCCAGTGTTCAAATTACAAAGAGGATTATATCAAAAGACGTTTTTTGTCCCGTATGCGTTCAACGAATTCTACAACATATGCGGATTATCTCAGGTATCTCAAAGCACATCCTGCGGAAAACGAACCTTTACGAAATGCACTCACCATCAACGTGACCGAATTTTTCCGTGACAAGGAGGTTTTTGATGAGATTAAAAATACGGTTCTTCCGGCACTCTTCCAGCAGAGGAAACGTATTTCTATCTGGTGTGCCGGTAGTTCAACGGGGGAAGAACCGTATTCTCTGGCAATTATTCTTCATGACATACTTGCCAGTCATAAGGACTGGTCCGGTCATATTATTGCAACCGATATTGATGAAGTGGTGCTGGGAAAGGCAAAGGCAGGAATTTTTGAAGAAAAAGCTATCTCAAAACTGAGCACCGCACAGATCCAGCGCCATTTTACCAAAAGGCCGGATGGCACGTACGAAGCCAAACAGCACTTAAAAGACCTGATACGGTTCCGGCCACATGATCTCATGAGCGGAGTTCCCCCGGCACGATATGTTGATCTTATTACCTGCCGCAATGTCACGATCTACTTTACAGAAAAACAGAAAGATGATCTTGCGCGTACTTTCCATTCAGCGCTCATCGCCGATGGCTATTATGTCATGGGTAAAACTGAATATCTTGGGCGTCAGGTCGAGGATCTTTTTGCACCAAAGAACACAGCCCAGAAAATTTTTATTAAAAAGGAAAAACTTACAGTCCCAAAAACGGGTTAATGTTTTTGCCGATCATCAATTTCCAGTTCATCACCACGGGCAAAATCTTTTGTCAGATCGTGTTGCATCTGTTTTCGGGATGCGTGCAGCTTAATCTGGGTAAACACCACATAGAAATTGACTCCGATGATGAGAATGACGAGCATGAGGCTCACCCAGAGCATTATTCCCTGTGCAGACAGAAACGCAGCCCAGAGGAGAACGACAAACGAGATGAGATAGAAAACTACCCACGTCTGAAGTCCTGGAAGCTCCATATACATCACTTACTCACCGAAGGCATAAAAAATATCTGTGGATTTCCTGTTAGTGGACTCACAATTGCTCAAATTATCGCGTAAACCGTTCCGGGTATCCGGAACGGTGTTTTTTTCAGGCAAACATCGCCATAATTTTTATAGTGCATCACCCAGTACTTTGTGTGGAAAAAGGCGATATTCTTACTCTTGCCGGGGGCCTTCTCATCGTGCTGGTAATAGCGGTAGTCGCAAACCCCCAGTACCTGGCTTCCATCAAGAGTGCGGGTGACAAAACCACCCCTTCCCCCACTCTGATCCCGATTCCAACGGTCACCTACCAGACAACGGTATCCCCGACCCATCTCCAACTGACACCCACACCAATACCTGCTGATGCACCTCCGTATCAGATCTTCTATTCCGACAAACCCTTTCTCTATCCGGTTTTTAAACTTCCCGAAAACATGGAAACATTCGGGGGATCGGATATTATCTCGCGAAGCCAGGAGATGGTTCCATTTGCATTTGTGGACGAAAAACGGGGCGGCCTGACGCAGACATTCTCTGTTCCTTATCCCGTGTGGATACTCAATACCACCGTTATAGCAAATACAACTCCGCAGTATGGCAGGTTCCGTATGGCGCTTTGTTATGCTGCAAATGGTACTCTCATTGAAGGAGAGGAAATTCTAAACCGGGGTACTTCATACCGCTTAATCCAGACATCCAATACTGATCTTTACATGATAATCAGTACTGCGTATATTGACCGCTATTATATCAGTCTTGAAGCTCCCCGGAGATACTATGACATCTACCGGCCCCGATGATACCTCATGATATCAATTCCACAGAACAGGAAAAATTTTTCTTTTCCTAATAATAAAAAAAGGAGAAAAATTAAATCCGAATGAAATAAGGGGGATAATTTCCGATACGCTTAGTAATGAGTATGCCTTACCGGGTTGAAGGACCTCTGGTTTTCAGATTCATTTTTCACCATCAGATATAGGTCGCTGCCGGGATCCGATAATCATGCTCAAAAGAAAGAATAACCTGATTAATTACTGAATTATCAAATGCAATTTAGCCATACTTTTATTACCTAGCCATAACGATTGAGTTACATTCAGCATTTGCCATTTGAAAAAACCTTAGGCAAGGCATTGAAATTCTTCATGGACTCGCCCCTGAAGTATTGACACTCAGCCGACAGTTGATGAGATAGAAATCGTTGCTGTTTCCTTAACGGGAAATGGCTGGATAATCTTCATGTTCCCAAAGGATGCTCTATGACATATACTATTGCCCTGATATCAACGGATGAGAACGAGCGTTTGATGGAGCTCTATCTTCCCAAGGTTCTCTACGAGATCAAATCAGAAATATACGGATGCTGTATTAAACTGCTTTCTGATGATCATACCTTAAAAGAGACCTGGCAGGAGAATTTTTACCCCATGTCACAGAATGTCCGGTCACATGGCAGGCTTTTTGTATTCAAAGACTCCTCGTGTAAACCAAATACTGTTTTTTTCGATCCACATTCGAGGTCTGCGTACCTGTTCAATTTTAATTATTACGGCTGGATAAAATCAATTGCCCTCAGTCTTGCCGGTGATATCTTGGAAGACGAACATAATATTTATTCTGTGCATGGTGCATGCATGGACATTGATGGAAAAGGCCTCTGCCTTATCGGAAATTCCGGCGCGGGCAAAACAACCCAGACCTATGGACTATTAAAAGATCCGCATACCCGCATAGTATCGGATGACTGGTTCTTTTCAAGGGTATATGGGTCAGATATCCTTGCCTATGGATCGGAAAAAAATTTTTACATCCGAAAGGATCTCGCGACAGTCTGGAAGGAGTATGATGGACTTGTTCCTGAGGGTGATTTTGATGAAGAGGGCAGGGCTGTTGCAGATCTCCGGTGGGTAATTGGCAAGGGCAGAATTCTTCCTATGACCACGTTGAAGATGATGATACTTCTTAAACGGGATCCAACGGATAAAAACGAGGCACGGTCTCTGCTCCCGGAAGAAGCTCTCGCTCTCTTTGAGGAAAATAACTATTTCAACCCTCACCTTCTCGTCAATAACCCGTATAAAAAGCATATACGGCAACGATATATTACAAATCTCCTTGAAAGAACCACAGTTTATCTTGTTAATACTATCAATTCTGCCCCGGTAACACAAAGACTGATACGATCCCTGGCAAACGTTCCCCAGAGCCCCTGATTCGATAGTTCCCATCACCGGTTATCTCGTAAGTTGGCAGAATAACATGACAGGTTTGAACTGTACAGTGTTATGCAAAATACGGGCATTATTATTTAACCTTTCGTTTCATAATGGACCCATGCTGGTAGCTCAAGCGCGATCCTGAGTTGTGGTAGCGCTGACGCGGCCAAATGCAGGGGGAAATCATGAGCAAGAAATGGGTTTATGCCTTCAATGAAGGCGATGGAAAAAATAAAAAACTACTGGGTGGCAAGGGGGCCAACCTGTGTGAGATGACACAGATCGGGCTTAGGGTACCACCAGGCTTTGTCATCACAACAGAAGCCTGTCTCGCTGTTGTGAATGATCCGAAAAAAGAACTCCCGCAAGGGATGATGGACCAGGTGCATACCCATCTTGCGGAAGTAGAACGCAAAAGCAAACGTGTTTTTGGCGGACGTAATAATCCGCTCCTTATCTCAGTCCGTTCGGGTTCTGCCATGTCCATGCCTGGCATGATGGACACTATCCTTAACCTCGGCCTTAATGCAGAGACACTCCAGGGCCTTATCGCACAAACCGGAAATGAACGATTCTGTTATGATGCCTACCGCCGTTTTATCCAGCTCTTCGGTAAGGTTGCTCTCGGGGTTCCTGAAGCGGAATTCGATGCCGAGTTCGAGGCGATCAAACAGAAGGCAGGCGCAAAACATGATGTAGATCTTTCATCCCATGACCTCGCCGAAATTTCCGAACGTTTCCTCAAAGTAGTCCATCGCAAGACCGGCAAACCTTTCCCGGCTGATCCCCGCATACAACTGGAGATTGCAATCAGGGCGGTATTCGAATCGTGGAGTGGCAAACGGGCAGTGGATTACCGGCGGGAATTCAAGATCACTCCGGATATGGCCAATGGCACTGCAGTCAATGTCATGCAGATGGTATTTGGCAATATGGGGAATGATTCAGCTACCGGGGTTGGATTTACCCGCGATCCCGGTACCGGCGAAAATGTTATTTTCGGGGAATACCTGGTAAATGCCCAGGGTGAAGATGTGGTTGCCGGTATCCGTACTCCCAAGCCGGTATCCGCAATGGCTGATGAGATGCCGGGGTTGTACCAAGAACTTCTGGACCTGCGAAACAAGCTCGAGATTCATTACAAGGAAGTGCAGGATTTCGAATTTACCATTGAAAAAGGGACCCTCTACTGCCTGCAGACACGCAATGGCAAGATGAACGCTCATGCCCTTGTACGCACATCTGTCGAGATGGTAAAAGAAGGGCTTATCGATAAACACCAGGCGCTCCTGCGCATCCAGCCGGAGATGCTTGAGCAGATGCTTTTCCCCCGGTTGGACCCTAAGGTTACAAAAAAACCTATAGCAAAAGGCCTGCCTGCCTCCCCGGGTGTTGCGATTGGTATTGCCGTCTTTGACGCGGATCGTGCCGAAAAACTGGGCCGGACCGGTGAACGGGTGATCCTGGTGCGGGAAGAGACCAAACCCGAGGATATCCATGGATTCTTTGCCTCACAGGGAATCCTGACGAGTCGTGGGGGCAAGACCTCACACGCTGCCGTCGTCGCGCGGGGGATGGGAAAACCCTGTGTATCAGGTGCCGAGGGTATTCACGTGGATGTCCGCATGCGTCATGCAAGAGCGGGCGATCAGGAGTTTGGGGAGGGGGCATTGATCACCATTGATGGCACTACTGGTTCGGTTTACCTCGGGGAGGTTCCGATGATAGAAGCGGAGTTCTCCAAAGAACTTGCCGAACTCCTCTCAATAGCGGACGGTTTGGCAAAGCTCAAGGTTATGGCCAATGCCGATACGCCAGATGATGCAGATCGCGCGCTGAAATTCGGTGCAATGGGCATAGGCCTTTGCCGGACGGAGCGCATGTTCAACGGTACCGAGCGCCTTCCGATAATGGTGGAGATGATTGTAGCCGATACTGAAGAGGAACGCCGGATTGCACTTGACAAACTGCTACCGATCCAGCGCGAAGATTTCAAAGGTATATTCAAGGTTATGTCCCCCCTGCCGGTAACAATCCGCCTGCTCGATCCACCCATCCATGAATTCCTGCCAACCGAACATGTCGTAGTAGAAGACCTCGACCATCTCCGCCATCTCCGGGAAATTCTTCAAGGTATGCAGGTGCTTTCTGATGCCGTGACATTCATGAACCGTACAAGAGAGATACAGCCCCAGGTGCAGAAATTTACCGACCCGGTGCTGGTGGATGAAGCAATTTTGAAAAAGGAAGCGATTTTGAAAAAGGTTCGGGCATTGTATGAGGTTAACCCAATGCTAGGCCACCGTGGAGTCCGGCTGGGTCTTACCTTTCCGGAAATCTACAGGATGCAGATTCGGGCGATTCTCGAAGCCGCGGCTGATTGTCAGAAAGAGGGAATCGTAGTGCACCCGGAGATCATGATTCCCCAGGTCTGCACAGCCCAGGAACTTATCCGGGTGAAAGTGTGGGTGGATGAGATCCGAAAGAGTGTGGAATCGACCTATAAGGTAAAACTGGACTTCAAGTTCGGATCCATGCTCGAAGTGGTTCGCGCCTGTATGCGGGCGGACAATCTCGCGGAACAGGCAGAATTCTTCTCATTTGGGACAAACGACCTGACACAGGCAACATTTTCCTTCTCGCGCGAAGATGCAGAGAACAAGTTCCTTCCTATGTACAACCAGAAAGGAATCCTGCAGGACAACCCGTTCGAAGTGCTGGATATCAAGGGCGTTGGCCGACTCATGGAGTCTGCGGTCAAGTGGGGGCGTCACACACGGCCAGACATGAAAGTGGGTATCTGCGGTGAGCATGGTGGACATCCTGCATCCATCCGGTTCTGCCACAAGATTGGACTGACTTACGTCTCCTGCTCGGGCCCCCGTATCCCGATCGCCCGACTGGCAGCTGCCCAAGCCGCGATTCTCGAAGGCGAAAAAATGGCAGACAAGGCAGCATAAGAGAGGTTTGTTATTCTTCAGGTTAGTGTCAGGATATTCTCCCATGGAAGAGTCGAGAATTTCATTATCAATAAGGATTCTTCACTCTTCGCGCTATGTTTCTAAAAAAGATCCAAAAATCATGCAAAGGGATTAGAGAAATTTGTCTTTTTTTATGAATACCCGCATGGAAGGAACTCATTAAAATACAGAACCTTTTTTTGTCCCGGTGCCAATTTTTCATTGGATATTAACAAAGTACTGGATGCCTTTCGCGTTCGCCGGATCATTAAGGATGATGCTTACCGCGTTCACGAGCAGAAGAGATCAATGACAACGTCTTTGCTTTTTTCTCGTACCTTCGCATTCACGCAGCTCAACCCGGATAACCCTGACTAGCGATCCTGAAAGTCCGTTGGCCCAGTGCAGATTTTAAGGAGAAGATCATGAACAAGAAATGGGTATATACCTTCACCGAAGGCGATGGCAAGAACAAGAAACTTCTGGGCGGTAAAGGCGCAAACCTGTGCGAAATGACGCAGATTGGGCTTAAGGTGCCACCCGGTTTTGTGATTACAACTGAAGCCTGTCTCGCCGTTGTGAATGATCCTAAGAAAGAACTCCCGCAAGGAATGATGGAACAGGTGCATACCCATCTTGCGGAAGTAGAACGCAAAAGCAAGCATGTTTTTGGGGGGCGAAACAACCCCCTCTTGATATCGGTTCGTTCCGGTTCAGCCATATCCATGCCGGGCATGATGGATACCATCCTTAATCTGGGTCTCAATGCTGATACGCTTCAGGGTCTCATCGCCCAGACCGGTAATGAACGATTCTGTTACGATGCCTACCGGCGATTTATTCAGCTCTTTGGGAAAGTCGCGCTTGGAGTGCCGGAAGCGGAGTTCGATGCGGAGTTTGAAGCAATTAAGCAGAAAGCCGGTGCAAAACATGACGTAGATCTCTCTTCGCATGACCTCGCTGAAATCTCGGAGCGGTTCTTAAAGGTAGTTCACCGCAATACCGGTAAACCCTTCCCCTTTGAACCTTATGAACAACTGGAGATTGCCATCAGGGCTGTTTTCAACTCATGGAGTGGTAAACGCGCTGTAGATTACCGCAGGGAGTTCAAAATCACGCCCGATATGGCCAACGGTACTGCTGTAAATGTTATGCAGATGGTATTTGGCAACATGGGCAACGATTCTGCTACTGGCGTTGGTTTCACCCGCGATCCTGGTACGGGCGAGAACGTGATGTTCGGGGAGTACCTGGTAAATGCACAGGGAGAGGATGTTGTTGCCGGTATCCGGACCCCAAAGCCGCTTGCAGCAATGGCCGATGAGATGCCGGGCATTTACCGGGAACTTCAGGTATTGCATAAAATACTAGAAGCCCACTATAAGGAAGTTCAGGATTTCGAATTCACTATAGAAAAAGGTGTGCTCTACCTCTTGCAGACAAGAAATGGCAAGATGAACGCTTCTGCACTGGTGCGTACGTCCGTTGAAATGGTAAAAGAAGGGCTCATCGATAAATCCCACGCAATTCTTCGCATCCAGCCGGAAATGCTTGACCAGATGCTCTTCCCCCGTATAGATCCCCGGGTTACTGAAAAGCCCATTGCAAAAGGACTGCCAGCATCTCCGGGAGTGGCGGTTGGTATTGCAGTGTTCGATGCTGACCGGGCGGAACAGATGGGGCGGACTGGTGAGCGCGTTATCCTCGTTCGGGAAGAAACCAAACCTGAGGACATTCACGGATTCTTTGCCTCACAGGGTATCCTTACAAGCCGTGGGGGTAAGACATCCCATGCTGCTGTTGTAGCGCGGGGGATGGGAAAGCCCTGCGTATCCGGTGCCGAGGGGATCCACGTTAACGTCCGCATGCGCCAGGCAAGGGCTGGTGACCAGGAATTTGGTGAGGGCGCATTGATTACCATCGATGGTACTACCGGCGCTGTTTATCTTGGAGAGGTTGCAATGATCGAGGCGGAATTCTCACAGGAACTCAACACCCTGCTGTCCTGGGGAGATGAAATGGCCCGGCTCGGTGTCATGGCCAATGCGGACACTCCAGATGACGCAGCACGAGCGGTTAAGTTTGGCGCGGCAGGAATTGGATTGTGCCGTACCGAGCGCATGTTCAATGGTACCGAGCGTTTACCCATCATGGTGGAGATGATCGTTGCTGAGACAAAAGCCGACCGTCAGGCAGCTCTTGATAAACTTCTGCCAATACAGCGCGAGGACTTCAATGGAATCTTCAAGGTCATGTCTCCCCGCCCGGTTACTATCCGCCTCTTAGATCCACCCATCCATGAGTTCCTGCCAACGGAAAACCTGCTTGTAGACGATATCGAACATCTCCGTCACCTTCGCGAGATCCTGCGGGGCATGCAGGTGCTTTCAGAAGCAGTCACGTTTATGAATCATACACGGGATACAAAACCACAGGTGCAAAAATTTACCGACCCGGTTCTGGTTGATGAGGCGATTGTGAAAAAAGAGGCAATTTTAAGGAAAGTCCGCGCCCTGCATGAGGTAAATCCCATGCTCGGTCACCGGGGAGTCCGGCTCGGCCTTACTTTTCCCGAAATCTACACCATGCAGATCAGGGCCATTCTCGAAGCTGCAGCCGAGTGCCAGAAAGCGGGTATCAGCGTTCACCCGGAGATCATGGTGCCTCAGGTATGCACCGCCCAGGAACTCAAGCAGGTAAAAGTGTGGGTTGACGAGATCCGAAGGGATGTAGAATCGAACTATAAGGTAAAACTTGACTTTAAGTTCGGCTCCATGCTCGAAGTGGTCCGTGCCTGTATGCGCGCGGACAATCTCGCGGAACAGGCAGAATTCTTCTCATTTGGGACAAACGATCTGACTCAGGCCACGTTCTCCTTCTCGCGCGAAGATGCAGAGAACAAGTTCCTGCCAATGTATAACCAGAAAGGTATCCTTCAGGATAACCCGTTTGAGGTACTGGATGTCAAGGGGGTAGGACGACTTATGGAACAGGCTGTGAAATGGGGACGACACACCCGTCCGGACATGAAGATGGGGATCTGTGGGGAACATGGTGGCCATCCAGCCTCAATACGGTTCTGTCATAAGATTGGCCTGACCTACGTCTCCTGTTCCGGTCCCCGTATCCCTATCGCACGGCTCGCAGCAGCCCAGGCTGCGATTCTCGATGGTGAAAAAATTGCAGACAAGACCGTCTGATCTCCTCTTTTTTTTTACTATGATACATTATGTCCTGCGGGTCTTTCCGTACCTATACGAGTACATATATTCTGTTTTTACTGCTTTTATTCGAAGATAATATTGAGTGAAGCAAGAGGGAAATTAAAAGAATAGTGAAATAGGAAAAATGGATCAAATATCCACTCATTTATCTTTTTGAATAAGTTCATTTATTATATTTCGCTGCGAGTACAAGTGCCGGGTCATATCCGTTTCTGACATATTCCTTAAGCATCCTTTTTGCAGAAAACCGGGGTGCTGTGCTTCGTATTGTCTCCTTCATTTTTTTCACCCACATGTGGGGGATTCCATCATCCGAAAGGGTGTAATACATCGGGACAACCTCGCGTTCAAGCAGATTATAGAGTTGTTCAGCATCGCCCCGGTCCCGGTTCTGACCGGGGGCTGTATCTCCAAATGCCCAGCCGTTCTTCCCGTTATATCCCTCAATCCACCAGCCATCGAGAACACTCATGTGAAGGACACCGTTTAACGATGCTTTCATACCGCTTGTCCCACAGGCTTCCAGAGGGGGGACCGGGTTGTTGAGCCAGACATCAACACCATGAACAAGATACTGCGCCATCTGTTCTCCATAATCCTCAACAAAGGCAATTCTCCCTCCAAAGTCCTGCTGGTGGGCATACTTGTATATCTTCTGGATAATCCGTTTTCCCTCTTCGTCAGCAGGGTGTGCTTTTCCCGCAAAGACGAACTGCACCGGCATCCACCGGTTGTTAACGATCCTCTTGAGCCGGTCGATATCCTGGAAAATGAGGTCAGCACGTTTATATGTTGAAAATCTGCGGGCGAATCCAATCGTAAGCGCATAGGGATCGAGAAGTGCTCCACCGGTTATTACGTTAATAGGATCAGTACCCTCTCCGCCCCATTTACGGCGTTTAAACTCCCGTATCCTGTTGACCAGTTTTCTTTTCAGCTGGGTATGAACCTCCCATAATTCTTCATCCGGAATTTCATGGATCATCTCCCATATGAGCGGGTTGTCATGATCGGTCAGCCAGTTCGGGCATGAAGGTGAGAAATATTTGTTCAACAGGAGTTGCATTTTAGGGTCGAGCCATGTCGGCACATGAATGCCATTTGTTATATGATGGATAGGGATTTTCTCTTTTAAAAGATCTGGCCAGAGTGGCTGCCACATCTCCCGGGCAACCTCACCATGCTTTTTGCTCACACCATTTTTGAAGGCACACATTTTTAATGCAAATGCGGTCATGTTGAACAACTCCCCATGATCCCTGGAAGAATGGCCCAACTCAAGGAAGGTTTGCCGGTCGATATCAAGGAGGGGAAAATAATGGGAGAAATATTTATCCATAAGGGGGTAGGGAAATGCATCATGGCCTGCGGGTACCGGGGTATGTGTAGTAAAGATACTTGTTTCGCGCACCTTTTTTGATGCGTCTTCAAAACTCATTTTATCGCCAATTTGTTCCCGTATCCGTTCAAGCAGTGCAAATGCGGGATGCCCTTCATTCAGATGAACAATGGAGGGACGTATGCCCAGAATGTCCAGGACATAACTACCACCAATTCCCAGTACAATTTCCTGTCTAAGTCTCAATTCGTTATCGCCGGTATAGAGGCGGTACGAGATCATACGGTTAACCGGATCATTCTCTTTGATATCCGTATCGAGAAGATACAGAGGTATGTTTCCGACATCTACTCTCCAGACTGCAACATAGATTGGAGGATCGATATAGGGTACCCGCGCCAGCAGCTGGGTATCGTGATTATACATAACTCGTTTGATCGGTGCGGCATCCCTGTTCAGGAGTTCATTGATATCCTCCTGCCAGCCATCAGAGCCAATATGCTGGTGAAGATATCCCTCCGAGTACATGAAACCGACCGCAACCAGCGGCAGACCAAGATCACTGGATTCTTTCAAGTGGTCGCCGGCAAGAAAACCAAGCCCCCCGGCATAGAACGGGAGGGAGTGCTGGAGACCATATTCCGCAGAGAAGTAGGCAATGGTGAGACCATTATTATTCGAGAAATGCTCGGTAAACCAGCTGTTTTTCTGGCTCATTTCCTGACGGAAGCGTGCCATTACAAGGTCGTAATGCCGGAGATACTGGGGGTTTTTCGATGCGGCGATCAGGGTTTCTTCGGGCAGTTCCCGCAGCATTTTTACAGGATTATGGATACTTTCTATCCATGCCTGAGGGTTCAGGGTTTTAAAAACCATTTTTACCGCTGGATTCCAGCTCCACCAGAGATTGTACGCAAGATCGATGAGCCCTGAAATACGATCCGGTACATGCGGAAAATCCTTATTGGTAATATCGGCCACAATACTCCTCAGTGATTGAGTAGTGGTTTCATTTCCTTTAAAAACTATCGCAAAAAATGCTTAAAACAATTCAGGATTGTTCTTTGTAATTCTAAAAAAGATATGATCCAAGCATTGAATAAAAAGCTCATATATTTTCAGGAATGAAAAACCGGGTGGCATTTTTTCAAGAGGGAAAAAATAAGATTAGGTGGAATCGGTAAGATGGGATTATTTCCTCATTCTTCCATTGACGATAGACACCGCCACCAAATCATGGCACATTTTAAGGCAGTTCAACAACCGGATTCATTAAAAAAATCAATTAAGTAATAAACACAGCAAAATGTTAACTACACCATTTTCAACAAAACAATTGAAATCCGACAACGCCAAAAGACAGTTCAGGGGTACTCTTGCATGGATAACAAGATGTGGCAAAAACTCTATGATGATGTGAGTTCAGGAATCCCAAACCCCGCTATTGTCGGATTCAATGTGAATCTTGATCGCATCATCACAGTGACCCCAGAATTACTTAATTCTCCGCTCTTCAATCAGCCAATACTGTCTGAACTCCGGTCCCGCCTCCTGCATTCCATGTATACCTGCACTGCCGAAGAGTGGTTCGTGGCCGATCTCCAGATATACCGGCAGTTTACCCGCTTATTTGCCGATATCGGCCACCTCTCCATTGGCGGACAGGCAGGTATTGCAGCAGTTCATCTGGCATCGATTGGTATTTCGGATGTGCTCTGTATTGCTCATTCCCTGGGGCCGGAAACCCGAAAAATCCTTGAAAAATCCGGGGTTCATCTTTTGGATCTCAAAGGAGGCAGCAAAGATTGTCCCGATACCATTCATCTAGTCTTCGAATACTCTCCGGGCATTGTACCGACGGCTGATGGAATAATGCCGCGAAATAATCGATTTATTGCTTCCCCGGCTCATTCACCGAAGTCGATACTGTTACCAGATGATAGAAGCGATGCGTTCAGTGCAGCGATCGCTCAGTACAACCGTGCATTTCTCTCAGGATACCAGTACCTTCATACCGATAAAGAATTTCGGCGGGCGGCAGATCAGATCCTGCTCATTAAAAAGAATAACAACCAGATGCGAATCCATGTGGAATGCGTATCGGTAACCGATACTGGTGTTATTAATGGTTTTATCCGTCATATTCTGCCTGTATCGGACAGCATCGGACTCAATGAACATGAGCTCGTATTACTTCTTCATTGTCTGGAATCTCCGGAAGATGAACCGGGAGGTTTTAAGATTTTATCTCCGGTTCAACAGGTACAAGGGGCACTGCTAATCTGTAAAAAATGTGGCATCAAACGCCTTCACCTTCACACATTTGGGTATTATGTGCAGGTTCTCAGAAATGATTGTGCACACCCTCAGGCATCACTCAATGCCCTGCTCTTTGCTTCTCGAGCAGTCGCTCAGGCTGCTCAGGGAACAGATACGGAAATTTCTCCAGTCGGTATCTTTGCATATGACGAGGTCGATGAGATATTCGGGCCCCAAATCGCTCCGGGAATCTTTCAAAATAGCACGCATACGATTGTTATGATCCCAACAATTATTGCAAAGGATATTAGGAAATCTTCCGGGCTCGGTGACATCCTTTCATCCAGCGCTTTTGTTGCTGACACATTCTGAACGAAATCCTTGCCAGTCACCCAAATGCTCCTGTTCGCAGATTAAAAACGAAATGCAATCAATGCATTTTTGTGTGAGATGCATTTTCATTTTTTATTATGTTTTGCACGTATAATAGTGGAAAGATATATATTTTATCTACGGGCATTGTTGTAATACCCAAAAAAGGAACGATCCAAAATTTTTATGAACAAGAATTCCACCCGACCTAATCATCAAAACACAGAAAAACCTTGTAATAACCGATTCATTTAGTTGATCCTGTTAATCGAGCATCAGGTGGATTGTCCCTTTTTTCTGAAGAGGAAGTATTTGCCATGCCACCAATCTGTATCGGATTCGAAGTTCACCAGCCCTATCGGCTGAACCGGCAGTTTGAACCAGATCCAAAGATGAAAAAGAAAGATCTGTTTGATCGCTATTTTGACGGTCTGAATAAAGAAATACTCATACGGGTAGCAGAAAAGTGCTATAATCCAGCAACCAGAATTATTCTTGAAAAACTCGATAATGGTTTTTCCTGCTCTTTTTCCTTGTCGGGGATACTCATTGAGCAACTGGAAAAATGGAGCAAGGATACCCTCTCCCTCTTCGAACAGGTGGCACGGCATAAGAACAGCGAGATGATAGGGCAGACTTACTATCACAGTATTGCCAGTTGTTTTCATGATAAAACTGAATTCAAGGAACAAGTCAGGCTTCACTCGGATCTGATGTATAACCTGTTCAAAGTCAGACCAACAATTTTTGAAAATACAGAATTCACATTTAATAATGATATTGCCACCACGACAAAAGAGATGGATTTCTCGGGAATCTTTACTGAAGGTGTGGATCGTATACTCGGGTGGCGTAGTCCGAATTATGTGTACACCTGTCAGGGTATTCCTGTGATGCTTCGCAACACCCGGTTTTCTGATGACATTGCATTCCGCTTTGCCAACCGCACATGGGATATGTACCCACTGACAGCCGATACCTATGCCCAATGGATTGCCTCATCTCAAGGGGATGTAATCAATGTTTTCCTCGATTACGAAACCTTTGGCGAGCACTTCTGGCAGGAAACAGGGATATTTAACTTCTTAAACTTCCTTCCTGACGAACTTGCAAAACAAGGTGTAGAATCGATCCTGCCATCAGACTGCATCTCCCGTTTTTCTCCCTCTGGCGAGATAGATGTACGGGAGACAATTTCCTGGGCGGACCTTGAAAAAGATACTTCCGCATGGATGGGAAACGATCGACAGCGTGCAGCTTTTCATGCAGTCCAGCTGGCACGACCCTATGCCATTGACAAACCGATCTGGAGATATCTCCAGACGAGTGACCATTTCTATTACATGGCTTCCAAATACGGGACCTGCGGAGAAGTTCACACCTATTTCAGTCACCACGAAGCTGATGACGCATTCAAAACCTACATGAAAGTTCTGGCAGATTATGAATTGCGAAATATCCGCGTGATGAAAAACCGGAAGTCTGCCAAAACACTGCGAACCCTGGCTCCTGAACAGGCATTTCATTTCGCCGGACCTTCAGGGTTCATCGGGCATACAGCCTATAATCTTGACCAGTTTGAAGAACTGCTTTACATCGTGCCTAAGGATTCGATCCAGTTCCACCAGGAACGAGGCGATTTCTCCTTATGGATAACAGATATTCTCGAAGATCCACGTCTTGCAGAGAGTATTGCCGGTATAAACGAGCGCCATGATCTGGCTCAAGTCATAAAAGAGCGGAGGGAACTGCTGTGGAGTCACTTAAAATAGCCTTTTTCTGCTGGGAATCTATGTACGCAGAACGCGTTGGCGGGCTTGCCAATGCGGCAACCAATCTTGCAGAAACATTAGTGAAACAGCAGCACGAAGTTCATTTTTTTACCCGGGGAAAGATGCCCGATCAGACCATCAAAGGTGTCAATTATCATTATTGTGAGCCCGCCGGAAAAAACATTGTAGAATATTGCGATGCCATGAGCAGAGCGATGGTAGATCAGTTCAAGAAATTTGATACCCCCCATCGGTTTGATTATCTTCACTTCCATGACTGGCACGTTGTGCAGGCTCTTCATTACCTTCAGGACAGGAATACCATTCTCACCTATCATTCTACAGAATACGGGAGAAATGGCAACCAGTTTGGGGACTGGTGGGAATTCAAAGAGATCTCCGGAAAGGAGTGGTATGGCGGATTGATTGCAAAACGGGTGACTGCGGTATCGGCAACACTCAAAAACGAAGTGATGAAGTTATATAACATACCCTTCGACAAATGCGACGTCATTCCAAACGGAGTAGTCCCACGTGAATATAAAACAAATATCGATCCAGGTGAAGTGAAACGGGCATATGGAATCCATCCCTATGCTCCCATGGTCCTGTTTATTGGCAGACTCGTTTTCCAGAAAGGCCCGGATTTATTTATTGAGGCGATACGGAATGTCTGCCAGTACCGCTGGGATGCAAAAGTGATTGTAGCCGGTGATGGGGGGATGCGACAGCTCCTGGAGGAACGTTCAAAGGATCTGCCGGTGAACTTTGTTGGCTATATACCTGATACGGAGTATATCCGATTGTTAAATGCCGCAGATATTGTCGTAATTCCCAGTCGCAATGAGCCGTTTGGCCTCGTGCTTCTCGAGGCATGGAGTGCTGAAAAATGTGTTGTGGCATGTAATGTTGGTGGACTTTCAGAGAATATCGACGCGTTTGTGAACGGTGTAAAGGTTGAAGTGAACCCGGAATCCCTTGCCTGGGGTATCAATACCATGATTGATGATCCCTGGACTGCTGAAGCTCTGGGGAAACGGGGGAGTAAGAAAGTAAAACGGATCTTTCTCTGGGGTCCTATAGTAAAAGGACTAACCGAAACGTATGCCCGTACAGTCTCATAAAATAAAGGATATTGCATTGGACGGGCTCTCCACTTTTTTGGTTTGATACAGTAAAAATTTCCTGAAGGGCAGACAGATGATAGATTTTACGAATATTTCTCAGAATTATTTATCGGCCCATTGCTTACACCAATCGTACCAGAATCGGGAATCACTGAATTACCACAGGGATCTGATGAAAATGCCGGATGCTTTTTACCAGATACAAGACCATAGAGGAATTACGCATGCATCATCCGAACTTTAAGGACACGATTGCAGCATCGCCGTATATATTTACCCTTGGGGTTGCCGGTGACAGTGGTTCAGGAAAGACTACCTTTACCCAGGGTGTGCGGAGCATCTTTGGCGATGATCTTGTTTCAACAATCACGCTTGACGATTATCACAGTCTGGACCGGGACGGGCGCAAGGAGCAGGGGATCACGGCTTTGAACCCAAAGGCAAACCGTATTGAGCGGCTCGAACAGGATCTCATCTCCCTGAAACGGGGGGTCCCGGTCGAAAAACCGTCTTACAACCATACTACGGGCAAATTCGACCCACCGGCCATCTTCTTTCCAAAGAAGATCCTCATCCTTGAAGGACTGCACACGTTGTTCACGCCGACACTGAGAAAATATCTCGATTTTACCCTTTTTGTGGATCCGGTAAATCAGGTGAAGTATGACTGGAAGATCCTAAGGGATGTAAACAAGCGGGGGTATTCCCGCGAAGCAGTCCTTCGGGAAATTGCAGAACGGGAACCGGAGTATGAACGTTATATCGCCCCCCAGAAGGAATATGCGGATGCCGTAATAAGTATCGATTATTCCCGGTACGGGCAGCAGTTAGGCAAGGAACGGAATGTGTATAAGATCACCCTCTCCCAGAACCGGATGAAGCAGAGTATTGAAAATATCGATCTCTCATTAGACCTGTATTCTATCCTCTCATTATCCGAGCGAAATTTCTCACTGGAGTTTGTGACCAGTGAGCAGGATGGTCACAAGATGGGTCAGCTGATTAGTGACGGGGAATTGAGTGAGCATGTTGTGAAAAAACTTGAACACAGCATTGAAGAACAGACCCGGGTTCATCCCATATCTATCTTCAATAACCGTTCCTACGTAACCGCAGGAGATCTTGTCCAGCTGATTCTTTGCTGGCGCATAATTCATCGCCGCATTTTCATGGAAAGCTGTAGGTAATACCATTCAAAAGGATCCCTGCATACAAAAAGACCATAACCTGTGAATGAAAAGGAAAGTGTAGGAGACTCTCATGAAAAAAGATGCACCATTCAAAAACCCGCTTGATGTGCCTATCGATCCTCATGCAGATATATCGGATCAGGGTACCCTGAACTCAGGAGTTGTCACGGTATGAAAACCATAGGGGTCCTGACCGGAGGTGGTGACTGTCCCGGGCTTAACGCGGTGATACGGGCTGTGGAGAGAGCGGGAGTGAAATATGACTTTGAAACGCTCGGTATCCGGAACGGGTGGCAGGGCCTCATTGATGGGGATGTTGAACCGCTTACCGATTTCTCTGTTTCTGGAATCCTTCCCAAGGGTGGAACGATCCTTGGTACATCCCGCACGAACCCGCTCAAAAAAACATCGGATTTCCAGAAGATCAAAGCCAATATAAAAAAATACGGCATTCATGCGCTGGTAGTCATTGGCGGTGACGGGACCCTTTCTGCAGCCCGTGATGTGGCAAAGCAGGGAATTCCTGTTGTGGGTATTCCCAAAACTATTGATAATGATATCTGCGGAACCGATGTGACATTCGGCTTTGACACTGCGGTTGCTACGGTAACTGAAGCGATCGACCGCCTTCACACTACAGCTGAGTCACACCACCGGATCATCGTTGTTGAGGTGATGGGGCGAAATGTTGGGTGGATCGCAGTCATGGCTGGAATTGCCGGGGGAGCGGACGAGATCCTGATCCCGGAAGTGCACTTTACCATGGATGCGGTTTGTAAAAAATTACAGGACCGGTACGATGCAGGGAAAAAATTTTCAATTGTTGTAATTGCAGAAGGTGCTCATGAGCAGGATCTCGGGATGCCCTCCGTTCCCGTGAATGAACGGGACGAATGTGGCCATGAGAAGTTTGTGGGGGTGGGAAATATTCTTGGGAAAGAACTGGAGCGTCGTCTGGGTATTGAGACACGCGTCACCATTCTCGGGCATGTCCAGCGAGGCGGATCGCCAACCGCATATGATCGTGTTCTTGCCACACGGTTTGGTGTTGCAGCAGTCCAGCTTGTACACGCCGGTGATTTCGGGAAAATGGTTGCGTTACAGGGAAACCGTATCACCAGCATCTCTCTTGAATCCGCCGTTAACCAGCTAAAAACGGTGGACAAGGAGTTCTATGATTTGGCAATGATGGTAATCGGGGGTCGGAAATGAAAGGAAATTCTCGTTATCAAAAAGGCCTTCCGATCAATCCTGCATTTTCAGTTTGCTGGAATGGGCCCCTGCCCGAGCCCGCTGTCAGAACGGCAGAAGATCTCCGGGGGGTCCTGGCAAATCCCGGTTGTACCTGCACAGGACCTGTATATTATATGTACCGTGATGTTGCCCGATCTGCTGAAGACCGCAGCTGGCTTGCTAAACAGGATCTGCGATTCGATATCACGGTCATCCTCCCGCGTGAACTCTGCGGTGAATACAACAAGACCAAAGGGCATTATCACCCCGCTGATCCATCCGGCACCGGTTACCCGGAGATATACGAAGTTCTCGCTGGCGAGGCACATTACCTGATCCAGAACCATGATTGTTCTGATATAGTGATGATAGCGGCATGTGCCGGCGATATTGTTGTGGTTCCTCCGGGATATGGGCATGTGACCATCAACCCTACCCATTCTACCGTTCTCCAGATGGCAAACATTGTCTCCTCGCGTTTTTCCAGCAATTATCACAGCTATGAAGCGCAGAACGGGGCAGCTTTTTTTGAGTGGGTAAAAGAAGGGTTTGTAAAGAACCCGACCTACAGGAACCATCCGCATCTCCGGCTGGTAAAAGCGCAGCGCCTTGCGGATGTAAAGGATGCGATCCCTGACCCGCTCTATAATCTCATTGAAAACCGGGCCCCTGTCCTCGAATTTCTCAACCATCCAGAAAAGTTCGAATCATTATTCCGGCAACTCTATCCGTAAAAAACTTTTTAATAGGAAAATGGCTCAGCCATTCTTATGTACAAGTATACTTGTGGCCATCGGGAGCATGTGTTTTTTTGTTTCAGGATCTCCCAAAAATCCGCGTCATTTCGGCAAGATTTTGGGTCACGGGGGGAGTAATCTGGTTTTTTTCCATCTGCCATCTCCAGTTGCCCTCATCGGTTCCCGGACGGTTCATCCGGGATTTGTTTCCCAAGCAGAGAACATCCTGCAGGGGAAAGATTACCGTATCTGCAACTGACATCATGGCAAGCCGGATAAATTCTGAGGGTAATTGTTCTGCAGGTAGTTTCCGTCCCATATACTTTAAGAGTCTCATTCTCTCTTCCGGTGTAGCATCAGATTCGAGCCATCCCCGGGTTGTAGCGTTGTCATGGGTGCCGGTATAAAAGATACAATTTCGTTTCAGGTTATGCGGGGCATGCGGACTTTTGGATGGATCATCAGTAAAAGCAAAGAGAAGCACCCGCATGCCCGGAAGATTAAATCTGGCAATAAGTTCAGAGACATCTGGGGTAATAATCCCGAGATCTTCTGCGATGATGGGTAGATCGGTAAAACGTTTTTTCATCAGAGTTAATAATTTTTCACCCGGTGCCGGGATCCATTTCCCGTTTATTGCATTAGTTTCTCCGGCTGCCACTTCCCAGTATGCAACAAAACCCCGGAAGTGATCAATTCTTGTATAGTCAAATAAGGAGAGATTGTGCTCAACACGGCGTATCCACCAGGAAAAACCCTCTTTTTCATGTTCTTCCCAGCAATAGAGCGGATTTTTCCAGAGTTGTCCGGTTTTACTGAAATAATCCGGGGGGACTCCCGCCACAACGATTGGCAAAAGGTTGTCATCGAGCCGGAACAATGCCGGGTGTGCCCATACATCAGCGCTGTGATAATTAACATAAATCGGAATATCCCCGATCAGGCAGACACCTTTTTTTTTGGAGTATTTCTTCAGCGCCTGCCACTGTTTATAAAAAATATACTGGAGAAATTTTTCCTTATCAATCATTTTTTTAAGAGACAGGCGCATCGCATCCAGTGCCGAGGGATCGCGATATTTTATCTCCTCCGGCCAACTGCTCCAGCAGCTCCCCTTATAATGCCAATGTAACGATGTAAAAAGTGCAAAATCCTCAAGCCACCAGGAATTTTTCCTGCAGAACTCGTTATACACAATAAGTTCGGTTTTTTCCATCGTGAACCGATCATAAGCAAGTGATAAAATACCTTCTTTAAACCGAATCGCAGCATTAAAATCTACTGTGCCACAGGGAAATTCCGGAATTGCAGCAATCTCATTTTTATTAAAAAAACCGTCTCTGGCTATACAATCGGGGCTTATGAGCAGGGTATTGAATGCAAAGGCGGATGTACTGTGATACGGGGAATTATCATATTCCTGACGGGTAGGGTTTAAGGGGAGTATCTGCCAGTAACTCTGTTGTGCATCTGCAAGGAAATCCACAAACTGGTAGGCAGAGGGGCCGAGATCGCCGATGCCATATTCTGAAAAGAGAGAAGTAATGTGTAAAAGGATTCCGCTTCCTCTCCGTTTCACACAAGGTCCCCCGTTTTTTTCACAGAACAATGTCCAGTGCTGTCCCGGCAATCGCTCATTTCTGCAGATACTCCTCTGCCATCAGGTATCATGAGAATTTCACTCCCAGGTACCCTCCCAGCTCCTCAAACAGTCGCATCCATTGCTTTGCATAAATATCCCCCGATCCAGAAAGTGCCTGCATAGCTGCTGCTTTTTTTCGACCAATATGGAAATAGTCATTCTGGCATTCCCAAAGATTATATTTCAATGAAAGTGGGGACAACAGCCTGAAAACGATTGCGATCTTTTCCATAAGAATGAGATCGTCCGGGTTCTCATAAAGACGCTGCATGAGGTTAGTTAATGCAATGCTTGCAGTAAAATTGAGGCTTGGAGTATCCGGCTCAAATTTTCCCTTGGTCATTTCATCAACGAGGACTGCAAGTCGTTGTGTGTCGAGATTAGAATCGGAAAGAACTTTCTTGAGATCAAGATTGATAATATACCAGACAGGATTCTCAAGCACTTTTGGCGGGGGTATCTGCATCTCTTTCATGGCATGGAGAAGCGGGAAAAACTGGTTGTAGATGTGCCGGAATGCAGATTCCATATCTGCAAGAGTTGAGTCAAGAATTGCGTACAATACCTTCCTCTGCCCATCACGGAACAGATCCCAGAGTGAATAAAAACGAATGCCGTAGTGGTCTTCAAGGCAGAGAATCATCCTTGGGATATCACTTTTGGAAAAACCTTCCAGTAATTCATCCCGCATAGAAAAAAATGTCTTTTCATCGGGAAATTCTGTTGCCCCACCCATGAAATTATGGTTTCCTAGATGAAGAACGGCAAACATCAGGGTATTTTCTTCCCAGGTAATATCGGAATATAAAAAGACCTTCCCAATGGCAAGTTTAAGTTCTCCGGTTTCTTTCTTATTGTACGTCACGTTCTTCAGAGTATAATTTTTTATCCGTATCTTTTCCGGGGAATCGACAATCAACGATGTCAATGCATAGTGAAAACCTACCCTTGAAAGATCAACAACAGAGGTCTGGACGAAATTACGATACACTTGCGCTCCGTCCTTATATTCCGGTACATTACTGGGGGCATTTTTCAATATATAGATAAAATCCGGTTCAGGATCAATACCCGCGACCTCCCGTACAAGCTGCATTGCACGGCAGGCATAACGCAGTACCTGGACTGATTCTATCCCGGAAATATCATCAAAAAACCACCCGCAACTGGTATACATGAGCATACCATTTCTCTGGATCTCAAGCAGTTTGAGTACCTCGACCTTTTCTTTGTTTAAAAGTGTACGGGTCGCATGTTCTGAAAAGAACAATTCAATATTTTTGGGAGAACGGTTCAGGATGACATCAATATAATCATCCCGTGCCTGCCAGGGATCTGTTACAAACAAGCTCATTCTGTCTTCAAAGAGTGTCACCAGTGTCTGACGAAGCCAGTCCATGGCTTCCCGAAGCGGGGAACGCCATTTCTGTCGTGATAGAAGTGCACAACTTTTAACCGCGATTGGTTCATCCTTTGCAGTAGAATGGATAAACGGATTAGATGCAGTCATCTGGACAATTGAACCCGGGGTACAGCACCCACAGTCATCTCTCCAGCGTTCGATACCGTGAGTGCAGCTCCAGGATGTATTTTCAATTATTTCTACCAGATGGGTTGGCGGATTTTTACTCAGGTATTCTCCATAGATGGTTATCTGCGCAAGATTTTTTGATTCAATGAGATAGAGGGCATATGCAAGCGCCATATCCCCAAACCGATGGTGATGCCCATAAGTCTCCCCATCAGATGCAATATTTAACAGCCCGGACTGTTTTTGGTGCTGGGAAAAAAACCGCATCATCCTGTTGGCAAACACTTCACCATTTTCCAAAAGATTGGAAAACGCAATTTCCTGTGAAATGCCCTCATCATAGAAAAAGATGACAATCGATTCACCGGATGGTAACCGGCAGAGATACGGCATGGAACTGTCAATGCCCCCCCGGCTCACATCAGTCCATTGTGTATCATCGACCGGTTTTACCCGGTTGGCCTGTTTAGGAGAGAGAATGGTAAACTTGATTCCCTGTTCTGCAAGAATTTCCAAAGTTTCCAAGTCAACTGCCGTCTCGGGCAGCCACATTCCTTCAGGTTTTCGTTTGAACCGGAATTTGAAATCTTTAATCCCCCAGATTACCTGGGTATGTTTGTCCCTGTAGTTTGCAAGGGGCATAATAATATGATTGTAGACCTGTGCAATGGCAGAGCCATGACCGGAAAACCGTTTAATACTTTCTTTGTCCGCTTCTAGGATTGACAGATACAGTTCCTTGTTGTTCTGCTCTAACCAGGTAAGCAGGGTAGGGCCAAAATTAAAACTAATCTTTGCATAGTTATTGACAATGTCGATAATCTTCCGGTTCGAGTCAAGAATTCGGGACGCAGCATTGGGGGCATAGCATTCAGCGGTGATGCGTTCATTCCAGTCATGATAGGGATATGCAGAATCCTCTGTCTCAACTTCCTCAAGCCAGGGGTTTTCACGGGGAGGCTGGTAAAAATGGCCATGAATACAGACAAAACGACTCATTCCTTTATCCTCTCACAAAATCTCCCTGGTCAGACTGCAAATTTTTTAAGTATTCACCCATTCTCTTTTTTACCAGATAATAATCTTCCGTACGGGTTTTTTCTGAATTATTTTAAGACTTTTTAGTATGCAAAGGTAGTATGCACTTTTTGGATTGCCAAGTGTTCTGACAAATAGTGATCCTAGTCAGTGCAAAGAATACCTTTTTTTTGGGTCTTGGGGGGACAAACGGCGTATACCCGCAACCGGATAATCATAAATATCATCCGTCATTCACTTACGATAGTCATATTTTAAAAAAATTACTGTAAAATCGATGACCCCGTAACGAAAAAAGCATGGATAACGTGTCGGGTTAATTGGCTTTTGAAAAAAACTGCTCTGTAGAAAACATTTAGAAAACTCTGACGCTCTCGGGGGCTTCGCCCCCGCCACTGGGGCACCCCCCCATTGCGATGACAACGTATTACCTGTAACCTTACTCGGGTTATCGCACTGCGCCCGTCCCCCAACGGGGGACTGGTGGCACAAGAGGGGGGCTATCTATTACATGAAAAAACGGTTTTCTACAATGCAAAAAAACTAGAGTTTTTCAACGGTAATACGGATCCTATCACCTGCTTTTAAGATATGGCCTTTTGGGATGTCGATATTATACCAGAGAGCATTCGGGGTCTCTTGCGTGGGATCCTGTGACATCAGGCAGTCCTTATGGTCGTTTATATCTGCCACAAATTCGATCTCGGATTCGAATTCCAGAACTTTTGTCATGATAAAAGAGAGAGATTTTATGGATGGATTCAGCACACCCTTGGTGTGACCATCCATGTTGTACTGTTCGAATAGCTCCACCGTATGATGTCCAGTTCCTTGCAGTTATCTGCAAGGATCGCCATGTTGGTACCTACCTCTTTAGGTGATAACCCAAGGTCTTTGGCAATATATTTCGATTTGAAATAATGCTTGCCCAAGGTTATACCGGAATTGAGGTACTGGACGATCTTGTGCTGGGTCTCATTATACGTCTCACGTAACTTTTTGGTAGTTGACATGTTGTGCCTCAGCATTAGAAACTCATATAAATTAATTACTATATAAACTTATCTTTTTTGGAGGTCCCAAATCCTGTCTTTTTTCTTGTACTACATCATAATTCAGACCAGAAAGAATTTATCGGGCGTTCTGGTCGAGCTGTTTTTGAAAATGCAGATTTGCAGGCAGGTTTCGACTTTTACGGCGTTATTTACGCATAACTGACAATCATTATCCAAAAAATTATTGTTGAACCTGTGCATCAGCAATTTTGTTGATCAATGCTTCGATTACTACAGAGCGCATACCTTCAACAAATTTTATACTGCCCACTACCAAGTGTCCGCCACCGCTGATTCCGCCGCCCGGGATCTCGACACGTAATTCCCTGACCATTTTGGGGATATTCATCAGGACGCCACGGGATCGAAGCACAGCAAAATCCGGCCCAAACCCGATAGTAACAACGGGTTTACCTGCATTCTGCTGGCAGAGACGATCATGTACCTCACCGGAGGTTTTTCCCGGCGGGGGAAAGGTGAACTTGTGGGCATGGATCTCCACATCGAGAAGGAAGAGACGTGCATCATTTTTCAGGATACGGGGATCCACGTGAGCCATGCAGGCGCTCATCTGGTCTGCAATCATCGTATTTGCCCCATCGATAAGGAGGGTAAGGAGTTTTTTATGGCGCTCGGTATTTCCAGCAAGGTTTAAGATATCCTTTACAATCTCCCTGCCGTCATTAAACCGGAGCCAGAACTGCTCGTAATCGAGCGCGAGGGCAATATCCTTGCAGGCCTGTTCTGGGAAATTATCACGCACAAGTGCAAGATATAATGCCCGTTCGGGTGCCTCGCTCCGGTCCCCGACCGCTGCGACTGCCGGGAGATGGCGAATTAGCGGTTCGACTTTGGGGTTGATCAAACGTGCGACTTCTGTTCCGAGCATCCCGGCAGTGATCCCAAAATCTCCCCCGACATGATAAGGGTTGACATGAGCGAGAAGATACTTGTCAATGGTAGTATCCGGGTGGTGATGATCTATGACGACAAACGGGATATCGTAGACACTGGCGATCTTATACGAAGGTTCGTCTTCTTCGGTCGACCCATTATCGGTGAGGATCACAAGGGGCATCTTCTGGCCGAAACGGACATGATCTTTTAATGAGAAATCGAGGTCCCGCGTGATATCCTCAATCTCGTAAAACGGTGCTTTTGAAGGCGCTCGCTTGAATAAGAAATACTCTGCATCAAAATCACCGCCACTCTCGCGGATCAGTGAAACAACCGCCTGCTCGATTGCAACCGCTGAGCAGATGCCATCGGCATCCGCATGGTGCCGAAGGATGATCGGCTGAGAAGTGAAGACTGCTTTCCTGATGATCTTTGCAACCTTTTTCATCTCGGGACGGAGTTTCTCCATGACGTCACTCTGAACAAGGAGCGGGATATTCTCCGGTTCTGAACGGAGATCCAGAGCTTTTTCAATTCTTACTTTAACGACAGCCGCTTCTTCATCAGTGAGAATGGACAGACCGTCCACTTCAATCTGGAGCTGGCCATTTCTCATCATCACTTCTCCGATGAGCTTGACCATATCCCCCAGTTCCGCTTCCGGGTATGCCCGTACACCGGCTTCGATGAACGCGGCACCGTTCTGGGTACCCGTTTCGTCAACAATGGTAAATATGGTAGGACCGCTTGTCTGTTTGATCTGGGCGATCTCACCTTCGATAGCAACCGTCTTTCCAAGTTTTGAAGGAAGATCGATTATTCTTACAGTAGTGGATTTGCGCTCAACGTTCTGAACCTGGTAAACCTGGTACTGGACCTCTTCGAGATCAATATTACCGTTTGGCCGTACCTCGCGGACCTTGACCAGTACTGAATCGCGCTCCTTGTGTTCTGCCTTGACATTGCTCTTGTGCACAAGTCCCTTTATCCGGTCGTTTAACTGTACGAACATACCGAAAGTTGCAAAACCCTGCACCTTTCCCTGGTAGATATTTCCTGCTTCGACATCGGCAAGATCACAGCCGGTGCCGAGCCGGTAGACGAGCACATCGTTTGAATTGTTATTTTCCATTTTCTCTCACCACACACACAGCGAAACGGGCATTTTTGCCTTTTTTATTAATGCCACGCAATTGGATACTGCTCTGTATATTCATGAATGGGTGTCTGAAGATTAAATTTGCTTGTTATCCGCAAAAAAGTAAAATTGCATTAAAAGAGGATAAAAAGAGGAATACCGGATCAATCCCGGAATGGTACTTCAATCATATCGAGATCATTAGGTGATATGACCGTCCCGGAGAATTTTTTCTTTGCATCGCTGATATGCGCCGTTGAATCGATATACCGTGAACTTATGTGGACGAGAACGAGAGTGCGGGCTGAAAGGATAGTGGCGGCTTCTCCTGCCTGTGATGCTGTCGCATGATAAAATTCAGCTGCCCGGACTGCTTCGGTTTCATCGTAGGTGGCATCATGGATCAGCAGATCTGCATTCCGGGCAATCTCTCCCAAGGTTGTATGAACTGCACGGGTATCTCCGGTGTACACAATCTTACGTCCGGGACGTGGGGTTCCAAGAACGTCTTCGGGTTTCACTTCACGCTTTTGCCCTTCAGGCCCAATGGTAACAATCTCCCCGCGCTGGAGCCGCCCAAATAAGGGACCCGGGGGAACCCCCAGAGCAATTGCCCCCTCGCGGTCGAACCTGCCCGGGCGGGGATCTTCTTCCAATGAATATCCCAGTGCCGGCATACCATGACTTACGGCAAATGCGGTGATCGTGTACCCGTCAAACCTCACCCAAGAACCATGTGATAACTCAACTGCTTCAATCGGGAATTTTAAATTGAATCGTCCAACATGCCGCAGGGTAGTAACGAATTCCTGTACCCATTCCGGCCCGTAGATTGTAAGGGGTTCGGTGCGCCCATTAAATGACATCGTCTGGACCAGCCCAAATATCCCTAGAAAGTGGTCAGCGTGCCAGTGGGAGACAAAGATCGCGTTTACTAAAAAACCACAACGGGCCCTCATCATCTGCTGCTGGGCGCCTTCCCCGCAGTCAAAGAGCAGGGTGTCGGATCCGCGGCGGATCATTATGCAGGGGGGATTACGTTGTGGCGTTGGCAGGGCACCGGCGGTGCCAAGGAAATATACATGCAGGGTCTCACCGCTCACGAAAAACACTTCCGGAATACCGCTATACTCTTTTTTGCTTCTTCTATAGATCGCCCTTCAATCACAACAACCCCGGAATAGTTTTCTGCAATCGTCTTTCCGATACTACTCCAGCTGATAGTTCCGTCACCCAGTGCAAGATGCTCGTCAGACATCCCGTGGTTGTCGTGAATATGGATATGGCTGGCTTTGTTTACATAAGGCAGGAAACTGTTCACTTTGCCCAGTGTATTCGCATGACCGAAATCAAAGGTCATGCCTATTCCCTCAATACCGTCCGTCATACCAATCAATTCTTCGGGAAGCTGGCAGAGGAACTCTTTTACCCCAATCATATTTTCAACACATGCAAGGACAGAATGTTCTGCTGCACATTTTCCTATCTGCCGGAGCGCCTCTTTCTGGAGATCCCAGACTTTTTGTGGCATCAGTTTTCCAACCGGAGAGAGATAGCCCGGATGGATAGTAATCCGGTCGGTGAAAGCAGACGCATGGGTTATACACGTGCATATCTGCCGTATCGATTCGCGCCAGATGGGATCATTCAAGGTAGCAAGGTTCAGATCCCCAAAGGGGGCATGTACGGTAACGCCAAGATGTGTACTCGCAATCATACCTTCTATTTTTTTGAAACATTCGGGATTATCAAGGTTATAGTTGCCATCAGCTACGATCTCCCACCCGTCATATCCGGCATCTTCGATCCCGTATACCCAGGAGATATCATCCCAGACTTTTGATGATGAAGAAAAATACGGTTTGAGGCTCATGGATCACGTCTCAGTGAGTCAAGGACGGATGTTACAGCGGTGGAGAAATCCCCCAAACTGCCTTCGTTAGCTATGCTGATATCTGCCTCGGCAAGCGCGTTTCCTAACCCCCAGCCGATCTCGCGCTCATCGCGGTTACGCAGGGATTCAGCCTGAACAAAATCATCAGAGCGGCCACGTGCCCTGATCCGGTCCAGCCGTTTTTCAAAGGAGGAATCGATTCTGATGAGGGTAAAACCGGAAAAGTGCTTCCGGAACAATCTCACTTCAGCATCGCCACGGATCCCGTCGACAAGCACCAAAGGAGCGGTCTGACGCAGTATCTCGGGCACGCACAATGCAGCAACTGCATCCATACCCCCCTCAGCACGAAGCCTGTTTGCGGTTGCCCCGAAATTAGCATCCGTGGGTTCAAGTCCCGCTTTAAGAACCGCAGCCCGGATCATATCGCCCATGACTATGACGGGGATCCCGGCATCTGCGGCAATCTTTGAGAATTCACCTTTGCCGCTTGCTGGCAGCCCGACGACTCCGATAACTTTCACAGGATATTTCTCCAGTTATAAGATATTTCCCCAACCTCTCGTGTCCTTATCCGAACTGTTTTTTTCAGAGAGTCTGCAATTTCTTTAATTTCATTTAGTTTGAGTGGGGGGTGTTTGTTCTGTTGTGTTAGTTTTTTGCAGATATATTCCCCATTGGTCATATCAGGAGTTGCATTGCGTATTACTGGTATTTTATGTTCACCCTGCTGAAGAACAATAGATACATCTCCGATTTTTTCGGAGATTTGTCGGATATGTTCTTGATTCTCATAAAATATGGTAAACACTACTTCAAACTCAGTTAATTGTTTTTTTTCAAGTGCCTTTTTGCAGATTCGGATAGATTTTTGGACATTTCTTTCGTAATTTTCTTTTGACAGATGGCAATAGCCCTCTGTTGTACCTGAATATCCTTCCCAGGTCGTTTTGTAATCAATTGCGACTTTATCCAGCAACCCGTTAATAATTAATGCTTCAATAGTTTCAGGAAAATATCCATTGCTCTGGATTCCGACACACAGGTTGACTTTTTTTGAATAACGGGCCAATGCGATCAAAGCATCTTTTTGTAACGTTGGTTCGCCTCCGGAAAAGACAACGCCGCTAATGAATGGCGAGGAAGTTTTAATCATGCTATTGATCTCATCAATATCGCGATAATCTTCACCCGCTTGAATATTTTCATTCTGACAGTAAGTACATCGTAACGGACAACCCCGCAAAAAAACTGTGCAGACTGCCTTTCCCCGCCAGTCAATTGTCGAGAGAGAAACAAATCCTCCAAAGTTCACTTTGATTAAGATCACCGTGCCGGATTATTTTAGCAGAAAGAATATTTGACTGTATTGAGTTAAATTTGGAGCATTACATCATTACTGTCAGACAATAGTTGACAGTAGAATCCATAAGGGTTTGATTATCAGGGGCCTATAAAAACCCATAAAAAAGGAGGTGATGGCGTGGTTAAAAATGGGGGGGCCTGATTAGAACTGGAAATGCTTATTCACAATCTTGATTGCACAATAGTCGCCGCACATGGTACACCCGTCAGTATCAGCAGGCATACGCTCCTTGCGGATAGCCTGTGCCCGTGCCGGGTTCATTGCTACGGCAAACTGGCGGTTCCAGTCAAGATCACGGCGTGCATGTCCCATCTCAAGATCGAGGTCACGCGTCTTTTTTAGTTTGATCATGTCCCCGACATGGGCAGCGATGCGGGAACTCATAACCCCTTCATAGACCTCCTCAGGGGTCGGGAGTGCAAGGTGTTCTGCGGGAGTGACGTAACAGATAAAATCAGCACCGAGAGAGGAGGAGATTGCAGCACCGATCGCAGCAACCCGGTCATCGTAACCCGGGGCGATATCGGTAACAATGGGGCCGAGCATGTAAAATGGCTTATTGTTGGTGACACGTTTCATCAACGTTACATTAGCAGCGATCTCGTCGATTGGTACATGTCCCGGGCCTTCGACAATGACCGGGACATTCTGTTTGTGCGCAATATCAGCAAGCTCAGCATTGATGAGTAGTTCCTGAACGGCGGCACGATCGGTTGCATCATGGATTGCACCGGCCCGCATACCGTTACCCATGGAGAGCGTGACTTCGTGTTCTTTCATGATCTCAAGCAGGTAGTCAAACTCGCTGTAGAGCGGGTTCTCTTTTTCGTTGTGGAGCATCCATGCGGTCATGAATGCGCCGCCACGTGACACAAGTCCGCCGTGCCGGCCCTGGTTTTTCAGGCGCTTGACCGTCTCCCAGTTGATGCCGGTATGGATGGCCATGAAGTTGGTTCCGAGTTTGGCCTGCTCGGCAGTGATCCGGAAGAGATCGTCCTCTTTCATGTTGACGACAGCGCCGTCCTTGATTGCCGCCTCGATGAATGCCTGGTAGAGGGGAACACAGCCAACAGACAGGGAGGTATTAGCGATTACCTGTTTGCGGATCTCGACAAAATCGCCACCGGTAGAAAGTTCCATCAGGGTATCAGCACCAGCACGTTCGGCCTGTTTTGCCTTCTCGATCTCCTGGGGAATATCAACGATATCAGTGGAGGTCCCTATCGATGCATTAACCTTGGTCCGGAGCCCTTCGCCAATCCCGCATATTTTTACTTTTCTATAGGGTGAGACCGGGATAACGATATGGCCTCCTGCAACACCGCGCCGGACAAAATCTTCGGTGACTCCTTCCTGCTTGGCAACGATCTTCATCTCTTCTGTAATGATACCACGTTTGGCATCAGCGACAATACTCATGCTATACACGTTGCAGTAAAGACCAGATAAAGGCTTCTTTTTTCAATTCTGGACTAAAACTGGCTTGTCTTTTCAACAAGTAAAGTTGATTTGGAATAACGCAGATTTTTTTGTTTATTGTCTGGTAGCAACTACCGGTTGTCTATTGATGACGAGAGCACGGGTAATCAGATACGAAATGGGAAACCCCGCCTTATTCGGACAGAAATCTATACCATGATTCTTTGGAATTTCTTTTAGGGGAGGCGTACAAGCATTTTATATAGTATGGAACGCTAACTTATGGTAAACCTTGAATGAACGAAGTGTTTTACGATGACAGAAAAGGATTATGCAGAAGTTACAGTAAAAGAAGCAACCCATGATGATGCCGGTCGCGGAATCGCACGGGTAAGTATCGAAGTGATGAAGAAGCTCGGGTTGGTCTCAGGAGATGTTATCGAGATCCAGGGTAAGAAGAAGGCAGCGGCAGTTGTCTGGCCCGGGTTTGCACAGGATACCGGGTACTCCATCCTTCGCATTGACGGAAACATACGGGGGAATGCCGGTACCGGCATTGACGAGCGGGTAAAGATCAAAAAATCTGAGGCTGTGTATGCCAAAAAGGTGGTGATTCAGCCCACCCAGCCGATACGCCTTGTCGGTGGTGAACAGTACCTTGCACGGGTGTTACGCGGCCGGTCGGTGATGGAAGGCCAGACTGTCCGCGTGGATGTGATCGGCAATTCAATCACGTTAGTGATAGCAAAAGTCGCTCCGAAAGGAATTGCGATTGTTACTGATGAGACCGAGATTGAACTCAAGGAAGAGCCTTACAAACCCGAAGAGGGAAAGAGGGAGCTCTCCGACATTCACTATGAAGACATCGGGGGACTGGGACGGGAACTGCAACTCGTGCGGGAGATGATCGAACTTCCGCTGCGGCACCCTGAAATCTTTGAACGCCTGGGGATTCAGCCGCCTAAGGGTGTGTTGCTTTACGGGCCTCCGGGAACGGGTAAGACCCTGATCGCAAAAGCGGTAGCAAATGAAGTGGATGCCCATTTCATCACCATCTCCGGCCCGGAGATCGTCAGCGGTACCTATGGGGCCAGCGAGGGAAAACTCCGGGAAGTCTTTGAAGAAGCACAGGCTAATGCACCAGCGATCATCTTCATCGATGAAGTCGACTCCATCGCACCCAAACGTGAAGACACCAAGGGAGAACTGGAGCGACGCGTGGTTGCCCAGCTGCTTGCACTCATGGACGGTCTGAAAGGACGCGGGCAGGTTATTGTGATCGCCGCAACCAACCTGCCGGATTCCATTGACCCGGCACTCCGCCGTGGGGGACGGTTTGACCGGGAGATTGAGATCGGTATCCCGGATAAAAAAGGGCGCATGGAGATCTTCCAGGTACACACCCGGGGCGTCCCGTTGGCAGATGATGTGAAAATTGAGGAATACGCAAATTCCACCCACGGGTTTGTAGGAGCGGATGTCGCATTGCTTGTGAAAGAAGCGGCAATGCATGCAATTCGAAAGATAATCCCCCAGATTAAGCTCGATGAGGAGATCCCCAATGAAGTACTTGATGCATTGCGGGTAACTAACGATGACTTTGCCGAGGCCCGTAAGCATGTAGAACCCTCGGCAATGCGCGAGGTGCTTGTTGAAGTACCCGATATCACCTGGAAACAGGTAGGTGGACTTGAAGAAACCAAGCAGGAGCTCAAAGAAGCAGTTGAGTGGCCACTGAAGTACCCGGAGGTATTTGAGCAACTCCAGACCAAACCCCCTAAAGGAATTCTCCTCTTCGGTCCGCCCGGCACGGGAAAGACCCTGCTTGCAAAAGCGGTAGCAAACGAGAGCGAGTGCAACTTCATTGCGGTCAAAGGCCCTGAACTGCTCTCGAAATGGGTCGGGGAATCTGAAAAAGGTGTCCGGGAGATCTTCAGGAAAGCGCGGCAGGCATCGCCGTCTATCATCTTCTTTGATGAGATCGATGCGCTGGTCCCAAAACGGGGAAGCTTTGAGGGGTCATCTCACGTAACCGAGAGTGTAGTCTCCCAGATCCTGACTGAACTCGACGGCATGGAAGAACTCAAGAATGTCACCATCCTTGCAGCAACGAACCGCCCGGACATGCTGGATGATGCCCTGCTCCGTCCCGGTCGGCTCGAACGGCACATCTACGTACCGGCACCGGATGAAGACAGCCGGAAGAAGATCTTCGAAGTCTACCTCGGTGGGGATACGGGAAGTATCCTTGCCAAGGATGTGGATATCGATGCACTGGTAAAACAGACCGAAGGGTACGTGGGTGCAGATATCGAATCGCTTGTCCGGGAAGCCAAGATGGCGGCAATGCGTGAATTCATTGTCGTAATGGGTACCCGGGGCGAGCAGGAACGAAAGGACGCCATCAAGAATGTGATGATCACAAAAGCGCACTTCGATGCTGCACTGCTGAACGTCAGGGGCTCGCTGGACCGTGAGGCAATCGAAATTTCAGAACAGCAGTCATGGCAGATGCTCTATAATGAGGAGCAGCGCATCATCCTGAAAAATGCTTCAGCAGCACTCGCCCGTGCCGGTATGATGCACAAGGACACTGACAGTCCTGCGTTTGATGCACTTCGAAAGGCTACCTATCACGGTAAAAAGGATTTTGCCGCCATTAAAAAACTTACCGGAGAACTGGAAAAAAAAGAAGAATCCCCCAAAACAAAAAAATCTGAAAAATAAGGAGGAAATCAAATGAACGATGATGTACAGGATATATTCCGGGAGATGGACACACTTGCTGACCATCTCTTTGCCCGCATGGCCCGCGATTTCGGAACCGGGATACCGCAGGTATACGGTTACCGCGTGGTTATCCAGAATGGTGATAACTCTCCTGAACAGATCGAGGAACCTGAAACAATCCCTGCGCGTTCTGGTTCAGAACCCATACCGGAAGTGCACCGTATAGGAGACGAAGTGATGGTAATCACCGAACTGCCGGGTGCAACCAAAGATTCAATCCATCTCGCTGTAAAGGGAGATGAACTCATTATAGATGCCGACAGCGGTGACCGACAGTATCATATTACTGCCTCACTCCCCCCGGTAGATCCGGGATCAATACAGACCTCGATCAAAAACGGAGTCCTCGAAGTGAAGTTCAGGATTCCGGCAGAGAACTCATACGATGATTGATGAAATGAGAAACAATCGTTTTTTCTGATCTGGAGAAAACCTTTTTTTATATAATATATTGCCCCCCTCTTGCGCCACCGGTCCCCCATTGGGGGACGGGCGCAGCGCGATAGCCCGAGTAAGGTTACAGGTAATACATCGTCATCGCAACGGAGGGTGCCCTAGTGGCGGGGGCAAATCCCCCGAGAGTTATTCATGGCCCTTTGGGCCACAGAAGGCCATGGATACATGATATCCATAGTAGCGGTCAGAGTTTTCTAAATGAATTCTACAGAGCAATTTTTTCAATAATCCAATTTAGGTTTAATATCGTTTTACTCTCTATGACGGCCCTGTGAAAGTATCCGTCACGTCAGATTCGTTTATCCGCGCGTGACGTTAAGGTGGCAGATAAATGGTATCAGTCTGTTCGGCATGAGATAGGTAAGATGGGGGGAGGATTGATCGTTACGGCATGACAATAATCCTGATAAACAACGGCATCAAACGACTACATAGAGATCATGGATATCCATTTGGATAATTTGTGATGTAACGCTCTTTGTTGCAGAGGATGGCAAAAATGATACTCAAAGATTTCCTTGTCCGTGCAGGAACAGAAAAAAACCTGATGGAGTTAATTCTTTTTTTAGGAAAACAGGCTCAACAGGTGAAGAAAGGATTTTTCTGTTCAATCAGGAAAACCCCGGCAGATGAACAGACCAAAAACATGTACGGCGAAGAGCAGATGGCTCTCGATATGTACGCTGATGATGTGTTCATTTCAGGATTACAGCAGACGCGGCTTGTCCGTTATATCGCAACGGAAGAACAGCATAAGATCATCGAAGTTGAAGATGCGAAGAACAATTTCGGGATTGTCATCGATCCCCTGGATGGATCATCGCTTATTGATGTAAACCTCTGCACGGGTTCCATCATCGGCATCTATCCCGGCCATGTCCTTGAAAAGGGCGCAACAATGATTGCTGCCGTCTATATCCTCTACGGCCCTCTGACAACCCTGACATTTACCACCGGCAAGGGAGTTCATGAATTCGCTGAAGACGGTACGGGTGAATTTTTCTTAAGGCACCAGGATCTCAAAATTCCGGAAGGGAAGATATATGCACCCGGCGCCCTGAGGAGGGATTACCTCCCTGCACATGCACGGTGGATTGAACATCTTGAGCATTCTGGATATAAGCTCCGGTTCAGTGGCTGTTTTGTTGCCGATGTCCATCAGATTCTCCATAAGGGAGGTGTATTTACCTATCCCGGCTTCAAAGGAAGGGAACGGGGAAAACTAAGATTATTATATGAAGCAAACCCCATGGGAAAAATCATCGCCGAAGCGGGAGGGGCAATCAGCAATGGAAAGGGCGATATCCTGGATATCCAGCCTAAAGGTATCGACGATGTCACACCTATTTATATCGGGTGTAAAGAAGAGATCCGGCTGATTGAAAAGTTTATGCTTGATGGGTGATGAAACAGGAGTGAGGAACTATGACTAAGAATACTTTTGGCCCAATCCCCGGTTCGACAATATTGAAAGGCATTTCCGGCCGGAAAGCAATAATTATGGCTGCGAATATCCGGATTGCTACTGTCGCACAGGGGATTTTTAAAGCAGCGAAAGATACCGATTCTGCACTATTTATGGAGCTTGCCAGGTCTGAATGTGACCTGAGCGGAGGGTATACCGGGTTCACCCCAAAAACATTCTCAGAAAAGATGAATGAAGCTGCAAAGGCAGCACAGTGTGATATATGGGCTCTTCATGCGGATCATATATCGATTAAAACCGGAAATCCTGCCGAGATCGATGGAACGAAACAGTTGATCGATGCACAGATCGCTGCTGGATACACATCTTTTGCCATTGATGCCTCCCACCTCTTCAATTTTGAAGGAAAAACCGTAAGGGAAGAACTTGAAAAGAATATCCAGGCGACCACGGATCTGGCCCTTTACATCACAAAACGGATGAATGGAAAGGAGTTCGGTCTTGAAGTGGAAGTCGGTGAAATTGGGAGAAAAGACGGCCACGGGCTCATTCTTACGAGACCGGAAGAAGCGGTTGAATTTATCAAAGCATTACAGGAAAACGGGGTTTATCCCCATGTGCTTGCGATTGCCAATGGCAGCACGCACGGGCACGTATATGATGACAAGGGAAATGTCGTTGAACAACTTTCCATCGATATCCCGCAGACGCAGGCCGTTGCCAAAGCATTGCGGGATAATCACCTGCATGTCGGCATAGCCCAGCATGGGATCACCGGTACTCCCCGGGATCTCATCAACCAGCACTTCCCGAAAGGAGATATCATAAAAGGAAATGTCGGGACCTTCTGGCAGGATGTTGTATTCGCCACATTAAAAGTGTATGAACCTGCACTCTACAAAAGTATCCAGGAATGGACGCTTGGCAAATACCGGCCGTTAAACCCCGGCAAAACGGACACGCAGATATTTGACGGGAACTGCAAATTTGCCATAAAAGAATTTTTCAAGGAGCTCTATGCGGTTGACGGCGATACCGAACAGGCAATTGAAGCCATGGCCTATGCGGAAAGTCTTGTCTTTTTTAAAGCGTTCAGTTCCTATGGTTCCGCATCTCTTGTCAGAAAATCCATAAATAAAAAATCAACGTAACTTTTTTATATATAAAAGAGATTCTATAGTGATCTCGTATGCCAAAAACCACTATTTCTGTTATTAAAGCAGATGTGGGAAGTTTTCCCGGTCACTCCCGCACCCACCCGAAACTTCTGGAAAAAGCGGCAAAGATGCTCAAGGACCAGAAAGGCAAGCTCCTCATTGACTGCTTAGTCACTCACTGTGGGGATGATCTCGAGCTGATCATGACCCATACGCATGGCGTTGACAATGAGAAAGTCCACAAGCTGGCATGGGACGTGTTCATGGAATGCACCAAAATTGCCAAGAGCATGAAACTCTACGGCGCAGGACAGGACATGCTCTCGGATGCATTTTCCGGAAATGTCAAAGGTCTCGGGCCCGGCGTCGCAGAAATGGAATTTGAAGAGCGGGCAAGTGATCCCGTTCTTATTTTTATGGCAGATAAGACCGAGCCGGGTGCATGGAACTTCTTCCTGTACAAGATTTTTGCCGATCCCTTCAATACTTCCGGGCTGGTAATAGACCCTTCGATGCGCAAGGGTTTCATTTTCGAGGTCCATGACCTCATGGAAAAGCGCATGATCATGTTCAAATGCCCCGAAGAGATCTACAGTCTTCTTGCATATATCGGGGCACCGTCACGGTACGTTATCAAGCACGTGTTTACCCGGGATGGTGTGATTGCAGCTTCCAGCAGCACCCAGCGCCTGAGCCTGATTGCGGGAAGGTATGTGGGTAAGGACGATCCGGTCATGATTGTCCGCTCTCAGAGTGGTTTTCCTGCGGTTGGTGAAGTGCTCGAACCCTTCTGCACACCGGTACTTGTGGCCGGCTGGATGCGGGGATCACACCATGGCCCTTTTATGCCCGTAGGTCTGTGTGATGCAAACATGACGCGGTTCGACGGTCCACCCCGGGTCATCTGCTTCGGGTTCCAGATTTGCAACGGCGAACTGATTGGCCCTGCAGATATGTTTGATGACCCGGCATTTGACCGGGTCCGCTCCCGGTGCAATGATCTTGCCGATATCATCCGATCACAAGGGCCCTTTGAACCCCATCGTCTTTCATTAGAGGAAATGGAGTACACCACCCTGCCTGCCGTTGAAAAAGATCTCAGGGCACGCTGGGCGCCGATTCCCGAATAATCTTTTTTGCTCTGGAGAAATCATTTAGAAAACTCTGACGCTCCCTGGGGCTTTGCCCCCGCCACTGGGGCACCCCCTATTGCGAAACGTATTACCTGTAACCTTACTCGGTCTATCGCACTGCGCCCGTCCCCCAACGGGGGACTGGTGGCGCAAGAGGGGGGGCAATATATTACGTGAAAAAAGGTTTCATATGAAAATCGTGTTCTCAAGATATGATAATGGGGGTTGAGACCCCCATACCCCCGGTAATGATGAACGTCGCCGCCCCCGACGGGGCGCCCCCGCGGCGTTTGAGGTCTAAATATTCTAAAACCTCCTTGCCCCGCCGTGCCTGAAGAGAGGCCCTGAGGCGGGGGAATATCACAAACTTGTTTTTCATGGTTCGGGTGTGAACTCCCGTTCATGCCTGTTTCTACAATGCAATTTTTTTTTGATTCGCTATCACTTACCCATTCGTTTTTGCAGCAGTATTTTCCTCTCTCTATTGCTCATGGACACGTACGTACAGCTCAAAGGACCGGTGCAATGAGCAAACTTTAATTATCTTACATCCCAAATTAGGGCAGATGGTTAACGGAATTGTTTTGCCGATAAAAAAAGTGTTTGCGCTTGTGGATTCAAAAATATCCGTAGAGATCAAAGACGAAGGCAGGAAACTGCAGGGCCGTCTCGTTGCTGTGGATGAGTATCTCAATATCCACATGGACGAGACGATCGAGTTTGTAGATAACCAGCGGGGCAGGAGCCTTGGAACCGTTGTAATCCGGGGCAACAATATCCTGACCATCGCACCGGTTATCTGAAATGATCAAAGGTGGAACTGTGGACGATCCTGTTGATGAAGCACTGAAACTAATTCAGTCAAAACCTGAAGGCGTTCTTCAGAGCGAGCTCTGGAAAGAGCTGGGTGTTGATAGCCGGAAGTGCTCGCGTATTGTCAAGAAACTCGAAGAGGGCGAACTCATCGACCGGATCGAATTCAAAAAGGACGGGATCAAGACCTACCTCCTTAAAGCCCGGCAGATGCCGGTCAATCCCTCCGACCTGCTGGCAGGAGATGAATTAATCCCGTGTATCGGTTGCGAGCTGGAGTGCGTTGTCGAAGAATGCCACCCGCTCATGGACTGGATGTACCAGCTGGCGATCGTCCAGCATACCGAGGAATAAATTTCAACTAATATTTTTCTGACAATTTGCTTTTTTGCAGGTATGATTAATCTGACTGGCAAAAAACAGCGATGTTCCTTATGGCACAGGGGTTATTATGGATAAATACCGGACTTCATTGCTATTCCAGTGCCTGATTTTTTTGATCCCCCTCAACATCTACATGTGGGGGAACTGGCTGCTGGTCAATGTACAGTGGGCATTTTTCCGTTTTCAGCAATCAGAATTGGGGAACTGCCTGGTTTTTGGTTACCAGGATATTTCCTATATTTATTTTGGCCAGAATACGGGATTATTCAACATTGCTGCAGCCTGCTTATGGACAATGGGATCAATAATTCTTTTTGTCGGTCTTCTCACCACGATTTACGCTTATAGTGATGAAAGATCTTCGATGCTCAAAAACGCTTCTTTTTTTACTATCGGCGGAGGGATCATTCTGGGGGTATCCGCTTTATGCCGGTTCCAGGGCGGTTTTGCCATTCCCATCGGGGTCCCCATTATCCTCATAATCGGATGGTGGATATACGAGGAAAATAGTATTGAAGAGGAGATTGACATGGAATCTGACGATGATTTGGAAGAAGTACCGGATTCCTGAAATCACCGGTTTATCCTTTTATCCGCTCATCGTTTTCAGCCCCTCTGTTTTTCCCGACCCTTCCCGGTGCGCCATTCTCAACAACTATTTATCATTCAGCCATCCACCTCTTAGTAGTGAATTCAACGCAATTTTCTCCGGGAGATGCCCGATGATCTCTGTTTTGTTTGTCGATGACAATACGGATCTTTTTGCACAAGTGCGCTCGTTTTTAGAAAAGACCGGGGAGATCAAGATCGATAATGCCCATACCATAAAACAGGCCATTGAAAAACTTAAAGGCCGCAATTACGATGTTATCGTTGCGTACGAGCAGCAGCCGGATGTGAATGGCATTGAATTTGTCTCGGATATGAACGGGATCGAGTTCATCAAGTATCTCAAATCCGTGGGAAATGTAACCCCGGTTATCCTGCTCGGCAGGAGAAGCTCGGGTAAGGTTGCCGTTATGGAAGTTGCCCACGGAACTGAGATTGCCTTTCCGAAAACAGGTGATCTCCGGCCGCAACTTTTTGAGATGGTCAACCTGATCAAGCAGACCATGCTGCGCAAGAGATCCGAACGCGAGATCAAGGCGCAGAATGAACAGCTTGCCGCCATCCTCTCTGCAACCCCGCTGGGTATCTTCCAGGCACGCAATGGCATCATCGAATGGGTGAACCGCCAGTTCCCTGCTATTCTCGGGTATGATGAGTCGCAGTTGGTGGGAAAAGATCTCCGGGCATTTCTCTCATCTCCTGAAGATTTTGATCTTATCTCCCGGGAACTGCAGATCAAACGGGATGCACAGGGAGTTTCCCACGCGACGTGCCTCTTTGTGAAAAAAGATAAAAAAACCATTGCATGCCAGCTTCAGGTGCTGCCTCTCGACACCCGCGACATCTGTAAAGGCGGAACATTTGTCGTAACCGATATTTCAGAAAAACAGAAGATTGCCGACGCATTAAAAGAGAGTGAGGCAAAGTACCGCGAAGTTATCCAGAACACCCAGAGTATCATCATACGGATGGACATGCAGGGTATTATCACGTTCTTCAATCACTATGCACTCACCTTCTTTGATTATACCAGCGATGAAGTGATTGGAAAGAACGTCAACAGCACGATCATTCCGGCAAAGACCCGTTCGGGTAATGATCTCTCCATGATGGCAGATGATCTGGGTTTCAATGCCGAAGGATATGCCGTCAACGTGAATGAAAATGTCCGGCGCAACGGTGACCGGGTGTGGATCGCCTGGATCAATAAAGCCATCCGCGACGAGAAGGGGCATATTGTAGAGATTCTCTGTATCGGTAATGATATCACGGACCGTAAAAGGGATGGCGTTGTGCGAATCAGTACGGATACCTGGAAAGACCTCGTAGTAGCAGACAGCGATGTAAAAGAAGAAGTCTTTGATGCAGTCTTTCACATCTGCACGGAGATCTCTATTGAAGGACGGGAAGGAAAACCGGTAGGGACAACATTTCTCATTGGCGATACCAAAAACGTGCTGGAAAAGTCCCGCCAGATCATCTTAAATCCGTTCGAAGGACATAGCCCGGAAGCCCGCCGTATCATGAATCCTGAGCTCAAGGAAAATATCAAGGCCCTGGCCCAGCTTGACGGAGCGTTTATCATTACCGGGGATGGTTTTGTCGAATCTGTGGGACGTTACATTACCGTCGACACGAGCAGTGTCAAACTCCCCCCGGGGATGGGGACACGGCATAACTCGGTTGCGGCCATTACGCAGGTTACAAAAACGGTGGGTATCGTCGTCTCCCAGAGCGGCGGCGTGATCACCATCTTCCGGAACGGGCAGATCTTGAAAAAGATTACGTTATAATGGTGATGGACAGCACGTTTACCGGTTATCTGTACTGCACCGGCGCCCGTGGAACTCTTCCCAGCAGATGTGCCGGCAGATGTTGCCTACTGCTTTGAATGCATCTTCAAGATCCGGGAAGTTGGGGATGCCGGAATCCCTCAATATCCGCAAGGGGGTCTTCATCGAATCGCCACCGATCATGCACCCGACAATCATCTTGTGCGTGCTTTTTGAGAACCGGACCAGCTCATTGGCAACGCGGATCGGATCGGAAATAGCCGATGGGACTGCGATAATAAAAGCGATATCCCAGAGATCCTGGTTACGGATCATCACATCGAATGTACGGGCGAACCGGTCTGCGCTTGCATCACCGACCATGTCGATGGGGTTGCGCCGGTTCCAGTCTACGGGCAGGATGGAGTCCAGTTCTTTGATTACCGCCGGGGGAATCTCCACCATCTCAATACCCATTATGTCTGCGTAATCGGAAGACAGGACCGCAAAACCCCCCGCATTGCTGATCACAATTGCACGGATACCTTTGGGATACCCTTCCGATGCGAGGAGTTGGGCGGTCTGGAATGCCTCCCGCATCGATCGCGCAGGGATTACACCGGATTGCCAGAAGGCTGCCTGGTATACATCGTAACTGCCCGCAAGGGAACCCGTATGGGATGCAGCAGTCATCTGGCCAATTTTCGATGAACCGGCTTTTATTGCCACAACCGGCATTTTTGGTGTGACCTGCCGCACGATCTCCATGAAACGTCTGCCGTTGCGGATCTGCTCTACGTACATGATGATGGCTTTTGTGTCCGGATCATCAGCAGCAAAGAGGATATAATCTTCAAAGGTGAGATCTGCCTGGTTGCCGACACTGATCACTTCAGAAAACCCAATCTCTTCGGGCAGACTCCAGTCCACCATGGTTGTGATAATCGCCCCGCTCTGGGACAGGAAGGCAAGATTTCCGGGTTTTGGAGAGACCGGATCAAAGGTGGAATTGATCCCCTGGTGCGGGAACATGAGCCCCAGGCAGTTGGGACCCATAATCCGGATATTGTATTGTTTTGCAAGGGAAATGACACGATCTTCCAGTTCACTTCCCACAGGCCCACTCTCCCGGAATCCTGAGGAGATGATCACGACAAGAGATATCCCTTTCTTTCCTGCTTCTTCTACTATCGAAGGGACAACCTTTGCCGGGACAATCACGATTGCAACATCGACCGGGCCGGGAAGGGAGGTAAGTGAAGGATAGGTGGTGCGGCCAAGGATCATATGGTGTTTCGGATTTACCGGGTAGAGTGTTCCGGGAAACGAGAGAAGATTGCGAAGTACCGCATAGCCTACCTTGTTGGGTTCAGCAGAAGCACCGATCAATGCGATGGATTTGATATGGAGCAGTTCTTTGGGTAGTGGCCGGACGGGTTCCGGTTTCACAGGAAGGGGGGTGTCATCCGTATAGAACCGGGCATCCACCGCACACAGCCCGTGCTCATAGAGAAAGACCGGATTGATATCGAATTCCACGATATCAGTGCTCTCCATAAAAAAATGTGCAATGGTGTCGATAAGGTTTACCAGTGCTTCCTTGTCACGGGGGGGTTCGTTGCGGAACCCCTTGATCAACCGGTACCCGTTCAGCTCATGGAGCATGGCATTGATATCCGTAGCCGTGACCGGGAGCACCCGTAGTGATACATCTTTTATCAGTTCGACCAGAGTCCCGCCCATACCGATAGTGATCACTTTTCCAAACGCCGGATCGATCCTCCCGCCAATAATGATCTCCAGTCCCTTCTCGAGCTGCTGCTCGACCATGATCCCTTCAATTGTTGCTGACGGATTATAGGTTCGGACATTGGTGAGGAGCTTGTCATATGCGCCAAGCAGCACTTCTTTATTCCGGATACCGGTGATCACCCCGCCGGCATCACTCTTGTGGACGATCTGGGGAGAGACAACTTTCAGTACCAGGGGAAATCCCGTTTTTTCAGCAGCAGAAACTGCCTCAGTAATGGAAGTGGCAAGTGCATACCGGGGAATCGGTACGCCCATTTTCTGTAAAATTTCATACCCCTGTGCCTCTGAAACCAGTTGACGCGACATGTCCCCCTCACTCAACCAATGGATACATGCATTGTGGTATTAAGTGTTGTGATTACAGACCGTTATCGAATTATGGGGTGAAGTATGGTTCGTTCTTTTGCAAAGACGTCGCCATATCTGACAGGACAGGGAAGAGATCTGCATTAATTTTATAACGATCCCGCATGAGCTCTGCCAGACTACCCTTACCGAGGCGTTGCTGGATCACCGGGAGATACTGGCGTTCATCCTCGGTTGCATGTTTCCATGCCAGATCATACAGTTTATCAAGGTCTGACCGCAGCCCGCTGGTGCCATTCCGGATCACCTGATCCGTGAGTGCCATAAGAGTATCCTGATCCGTTTCAACCGGGAGTGACTTACACCGGAGAAGGGCACGGACAAATGCGCAGACAGCCATGTCCGAATGAATGCATTCCTGTTCGTCAAGCGCCTTTATCTCAAGGCATTTGCGTGAGAACCGGATGATCACCCCGCTGGAATTCAGCCATTCCTCGCAGAGAATACCGGCATCACGTTTCTTCAGTGCTGCATAGATCTCTTCCTGCGAGGAATGATAATCGTCAACCGATTGGATCTTTTCCGGAATGATGCCATTGCAGATCCGTGGCATTTCCCGCTGGTTCTCGCGGTAGTATACCAGACGGTTGTCCATGGAGCCGGTCAGGTTTCCTTCAACAAACGGTGAGGAAGCAGTAATGGCGATCAGGTAGGGGAGGATACAACGCAACCGGTTGTAAAGCAGGACGAGCTCCTTTGAATTCCTGTAGGACAGGTTGATCTGGAGTGCCTGTATGTTTAACCAGCCATGTTGCTGTATGTTGAAGAGCCGGTCATACATCTCGTAATATTCCCCTTCATCATGGTCCCAGACAGCCGTCTGTTCCAGCCGTAAGGTGGGATGCATCCCCAGGCCCAGCAACCGGTACTGGTCGGGAAATATGCGATAAAACTTGTGGATCCCGCTCATGAGGTGCGATTCGAGAACCGATAGAGTATCCACAGGTACCCGGGGAATGATCTCGAGCACGGTCTTCTGGAGTTCCTTTCCCAGTTTCACATCCCCAAAGAGGATCTCGCTCTCGTACCTCCCGCATATCGTCTTAATAATCTCGTCCGATAGGGGCAGGGGATTAAACCGGTTATCGTTGATAGAATACTCGTGTTCGGTGCCGATCGTCATAATCAGAGATGATCCTACCGGGGGATTTCTGCCACTTTGTCGGTTTCGGGCTCTTCGATCCGGCAGATCACCGCAAGCTCGTCATCGGTCAGATTCTTAACGAGGTGCGTGATACTCCTGACTGCAAGCTCATACTGCTGCCGGTACGCTTCCGGTATCTCCTTTAACAGGCCGACAATGGGACAGATCCGCTCATGTTTGAGGTAAATTGCGATCATGTCGCCGTTCATATCAAAGGTAAACGGTCCTGACCGGCAGGTCTCGGGCTTAAAGGCATGAATACTGCATTTGCCATTCTTTGAGAGGACGCATTCACCATTTTCCCGGGTTTTTAACCGCTTGTACCCGACGAATTCAAATACATCGGGGGATACCCCGGCCGCTGTCAGACGCTCACAACACGCGGATGATACCGGGGGATGAGCCTCATCGCAGCAGTGACCGCCGCATTCCATACAGATCGTTTCAGCACGTAGTAACCAGTTTTCCATAACAATCACGCTGCAAAAAGATGGGATATAATCGTCTCGAAGACACGGGGATAACAATCATCCTCACCGCTCTCGATCGACGGGTTGTCATTCACTTCAATCACGTACGCATCGCCGTTATTGTTTTTTATATCGACGCCATACAATCCCCGTCCGATGGCATTCCCCGCATCGATCCCCAGTTGGATCACGTGGGGCGGAACCTCTTCGGGCGGAACACTGTCAACCCCGCAATAGACAATATGACCATTGACCGAGGCCTGTATCTTGAACGTGACCGAAGGAATCGTGTATTTGCAGGCATAGAGCAGTTTACCATCAAGCACCCCGATCCTCCAGTCATATTTGCTCTCGATATATTGCTGGACGACAATCCAGTCAGACATCTTGATGAACCGGTGGGCAACCTTGAAAAAATCTGCAATATCGCTTACTTTTTCGACACGGAGGGAGAAGGAAGTGGAAGGTTCTTTCACTACAAGTGGCGTGCCGAGTTCGTCAAAAAGCCGGGTCACCCGTTCGACATTCAGCTCCTGCCTGGGTAAAAAGACCGTCTTTGGGAGAGAGACATTCTTTTTGATCAACCGGGAATACATGTGGATCTTATCCGAACAGCACCGTATCGAATCCGGATCATCAATGACCGGGATTCCATGAAACCCTGCCATCTGTGCGGCTACATAGGTAATATTCATCGGGTCAGTCCGGGCCCGGATAAAGAGCGCATCCATCTTTTTGATCTTCTGGATATCCACCGGGAAGATAAAATTCGCTGAGTGACCCAGAGTCTCGGCAACGTCACGGCACCGGATCAGGGCATTCAGCTGCTCGGAATTCGAAAGGGTTTTCCGGTCAACGAAGATCCCCAGCCGGCTCATAGGAACTCCTGGTGGGACAGGAATGCTTCAAGGATCACACGTTCATTGTCGGTCATGTGAGAATACCGGGCAGGAGACAGCGATGAAAGGGCAGAGTGATTTCCGTTTTTCACCAGCACCATCTGGAAGAGAGGAATTGAAAAGAGATCATAGATTTTCCCGGCTATATCTGCGACAGCGTCATCCTCACCACCGGTCTTTCCGAAGATTACCGTACACTCGCTGATTTTTACATCTTCGCCCAGTTTCTGGTAACAGAAAGGGTATTTCCCTTTGTTGGTGAAATGCCGGACTGCTTCTTTTGCTCCCTCGTTGTCATAGACGGTAATATACTCCGCGGTTGTTGCAAAATAGTTCAGGCCATAGATGATGGCTGGCAGCGGTACATATCCCTGCGAGATCTCCCAATCACAGACCGGGATACCGGCGAGTTTTGCCCGTTCAAGACAGATGGGCACGACAAACGCATCGATCACCGCACCGGAGGACGGGTGTATCTTCATTCCCTCCATCTCCTTTTGCAGGATAGTATAGTACGTGTCGGTTTTGTACGAGTAATCTTCACTTACTACGTGGGAAATCTCACCACGCCTGATAATAAAAAGCGAATCTTTGTGCAGCAGGTTGTTTTTTCTGCCGTTTGTTTTTGCCGGAAGTTTCCCTGCACACGTTACAGGTGAAAGGTAGAAAGCCGGTTTTACTGCTGCAGGTTGTGGTGTGATGGCGATTGCAGCTGGACCGTATCCTGCACTTTGGGGAAGGGCGATTTTTTCCGGGGGTGGGGTTTTACCCCCTCTATTGTTCATAATCCCATCAACCCGTAAGAACAACGGTTCTGAAAAACCGGGTTAATTGCACCTGTTTCGCCCGGAATTATCTGTGACAAGGGGTTATTACAGGCTGACAGATGTGCATATGCCGGGATGGAACAGCATATTTTTCGCTCTGCACCATGTGTACCGGGATAAATAATTAAAGAGGTAAGAAACACCGGATGGTGCTCTTCATCGTCATCTTCAGAGAGACAATCGGCCATGTTGAACACTAATCCAACAATGTGTGGATTGGGTTATCGTTGATAGCTATATGCAGTACTGTTTAAAGAATTTTGCATGACCGGGAGGAAAATAACCCTGATTCATAGAAAAAATCACCCAGCCTCAGAGAGCAATTTCCCATTGCCCGATGAAACAGCGCGTAAAGTGTACCTTTTTATCATGGGCACGTTGAAGTGAGCATAAGATTGATTACTTTCTATCACCATCAGTAATCAAGATGCATATCCCAACCCCGGAAGAACTTCGCACGCGCCGCGAATCGCTTGGTCTGAAACAGACCGAACTGGCCCGGCGGGCAGGAATCAGCCAGTCAATGGTTGCAAGGATCGAAGCAGGAAATGTTGACCCCCGAATAAGTACTCTCAACAAGATCATTGTGGTGCTCAACAGCTCCGAGCCCAAGAAGATCAAGGCAGCGCAGATCATGCACATGCCCGTGCTCTCTGTCCAGCCTCAGGACGCAATTACCCGCGCAGTTGAGATTTTCGAGAAAAATAATATCTCACAGTTGCCGGTCATTGAACGGGGATCTCCTGTCGGGTGCATTTCAGAAACAGTGATTGTAAAGGCAATCGAACAGCAGCGCCTGCACAAGACCCACCTGTTTGTTGTGCGGGATTTTATGGAGCCGGGATTTCCGACAGTGCCTCCGGACATGGATGTGGAGACGGTTATTAATATCCTCCAGCAGAACCACGCGGTGCTGGTGGTGGAGGGCCGAATGGTCCGGGGTGTAATTACCAAGCATGACCTGATCTCGTTAATTGTTTGATCCTTTTTCCCATTTTATTGGGCTGCCTCATATTATCGTAAAATATGTATTCAGATCCTCGGAAAGACAGGATACGGTAAAGACAGAGAGTATTTATAGTAATAATTAAACGATTACCTATCGTGGTTGAATCCACCAAGGACGTGTTTACATGGCAGAAGAATCCACGGAAATCAGCAGCATGACGGTCATCGGAATCGGCGTTGTAATATTTGTGGTGATTGTGGGAATCTGGTACCTTTTCCTCAAATAACTCGCCCTTAAACGAAAAAATTTTGTTATCAGAGTTTTGAGACGAGATCCCGAAGAATCGCGCCCGGATCTTTTGCTTTTACTACACTTGATGCGAGCAGCACGCCATCCGTTCCGAGGTCCACGGCGATCTTTACGCATTCTCCTGACTGGATCCCGGCGCCGGTCAATACTTTTACCTTTGGATGTACTGCGTGGACCGCAGCAACCGATCTCCTGATAATATCCGGATTTGCTTTTGAGACCGATACGCCGCTTCCGATAAGTTCCGGGGGCTCAATGGCTACATAGTCCGGCCCAAGGGCAGCGGCACCGGCACTGGCGGCCTCATTGTTTGTACAGACCACCGAGATGAGCTTGTGCGCCGCGAGGCCCCTGACCGAAGCTTCGATATCTGCAAGAGTCAGGCGCTGTTCCGAGTGGTTTACGAGGGAACCTGCCGCACCCGCGACTTTGATCGCATCAACGGTAATATGCCCGGTGTTCGCGCCGGGTTCACACCCGTCCACGTGCTGTGCATAGACCGGAATGGCAAAGTGATGACTGATCGGGTGGAGATCGATGTATGACGGGGCTATACCAATAACCGCCCCGCTTTCGCGCGATACGAGTTCTGCTGCCTGTGCGATCATGTGGGCACGGTTGCCCATCCCCTCCCGGTACGTTTTCAGGTTCACAAGGATTAGTGGTGAAGGCATATCTGACACTCCTTAAATATTAATTCCTGATTACACGATTGCAGTTTTTTACCTGATGAAGGTTTTTAAAAAAACTCCACACTGCACCGCATTTTTTATGATTCTTTCAGCCCCCGGATGAAATGACCTGCGGTGATCTCACCCAGGGAACACTTCCTGATCCGGTCTTTGAGCGCCTGCAGTCTCTTTTCCCCCACCGGTTGTAGGGCAGCAAGGATACCCAGCGCGTCCTGGTAAACAGGTATCATTGCCGAAACATAGGCCCCGGGCCTTCCCCGGGCATCGATCACCACTTCACTGATGCCAATATCCCGGATTTCCGGAAGATGATCCACGAGGCAGAGCTCAGCGGCATTGCCGATATGGGTTCTGCATTCACTATCCGTGCGGACCGGAAATACGTGGCCGGTGGAGTCACGGATACCAAAAAAAACATCTTTTTGTTTTTCTGGTTCGCCCCTGCAGTGCAGGTGGGGTTCCAGCAGGCAGTCATCGGAGATGATCGCCTCAATGACACCCTGCACTATCAGGGCAAAGCGGGTATCCAGCCCCGTCTTCCGCGCAGCAGATACCAAAACCCTGCACTCCTGCCGGGAGAGTTCCGGTGACAGGGTGAGCAGGTGGCAATCGGATGAGAGTTTTTTTACGGTTACATGGTTGAACACATTCAGCCCGGTGGAACCCGATATGACACACCGGGGTGCGATCCGGTGGAGAGCATGGATCATGCCCGGGTTTTCTACCATGATTCCCTCTATGCCACTACCAGATACTTCCCTTACCAAAGGAAGAATGGCGTCAGAAAATGCCGTTCTTGTTATGCGGGGGAACTTCCATACAAGGGGAATACTATGGGTCCGGCATAGTTCAACAGCCATCCTGATCTGTTCTTCTGTCCCTGCATGTTCAGTATGACAACAGCTGGTGACAGTGTCCGGAAGAGTGATATCCGGTTCGAAATATACCCGGTCAATCCCCGACTCCGTGGCCACGCGAACCGCGTCAAGGGAATCCGTATAGACTGCGAGCCGGAGCGGGGAGGGGGATTTGACGGACGGCGACTCAGGATTTGCCGGGAGATAATCACCTTCCCGCGTCTGCCAGCAGGTTTTTGCCCGCAAAACCTGTTCTGATGGTGGACGGGATGCGGCCACAAGTTCGGATTGTGCACGTGCCAGAAAATCCCTGCGTGCCCGGTTCAGTTCCGCAAGCGGGGCAAAGAGATCCCCGGCATAGTGCATGGTTACTGTCGCGATAACAAACGGGGTGCCACCGCTCTTTCTCATCTGCTGCTCCATCAGTTCAGCCGTAAGCGGGCGGGACTCGGCCGGCACAAGCGTAATATCCGGCGTGGAGGATATCGTGATTTCCCGCCCGTCAGCCGGATGTATCCGGCCATCGAGAGTCAGCCGACCGCGATCGTCTACCCGTACGTCAAGATCGAGCGGTACCGGGTGGCGCAGGTTTGTCGAGGGATGACCGATGATCTGCCGGGCATGGGCGGTCAGGTCCACGGAAGAAGTGAGGTATACCTTTGTGCCCGGGCCTGCCGGTTGTGGGAGGGCAAGGACGATACTTTCCTTTGTCCGGGTCGGGGCAGTATTGAGGGCAAACCCGAATTGTTGTTCCGGGAATTGCTGATCGATGAAAAAGAGCCCGTCTCCGGGTTTCGGTACCCTTTCACTATCGATCCTCACGGCTGCGGTTCTCGTTTTCGCATCGTACCGGCTTACCGTTCCAATAAACAATCCCCGGTTATCGGGCGCATCCCTGCCCATGAGTGCCCGGTGCCGGTTAACGAAGAGATACCCGGCCGTAAAACCGCGGTTGAACGCGATGAGGAGGTTGTCCATCTCGTCAGGAAGCGGGCTCTTGTCTCCTGCTGCGATGGCATCGAGTGCCCGCCGGTATGCAGCAACAACCACTGCCACGTACTCCGGGGATTTCATCCTTCCCTCAATCTTTAACGAGGTAACCGGCGATGCGGCAAGTGCATGCAGATGCCCGTACGTGCAGAGATCTTTTGGTGAGAGGAGATAGGGTTCCCGCGCAGGGAGGGGCAGAACCTGTACCGGCCTGCCATAGGCATCGGTTGTTCCGGTGACAAGCGTGTAGGGTTTCCTGCACGGCTGGGCACACATTCCCCGGTTCCCGCTCCTGCCCCCGATGACGGAGGAGAGGAGACATTGCCCGGAATAACCATAGCATAGCGCCCCGTGTGCAAAAACCTCGAGCCCGACACCGGTATCCTTGGTAGTGGTTGCGATCTGCTCCACTTCGGCAAGCGAGAGTTCCCGTGCGAGCACAACGCGGGAAAATCCCTGTTCTGCCGCCCATTGTACCCCTTCAGCATCGTGAATGGTCATCTGGGTAGAGGCGTGGATGACAAGACCGGGAACAATCTCCCGCGCCAGGGCAGCGATCCCGATATCCTGGATAAGGACTGCATCAACACCGATCGAGTACAGCCAGATGAGATACTCGATAGTGCCTGCGATCTCGCGGTCATGGATGAGGGTATTGACGGTCACGTACACGCGTACGCCGCGGGCATGGGCAAAACTGACCGATTCTTCAATCTCTGCGTCGGAAAAATTGGCAGCAAATTTCCGGGCGCCAAACCGCTTTCCGCTCAGGTAGACTGCATCAGCACCCGCGGCAATTGCCGCCCGGAACGCTTCGGGCGAGCCCGCTGGTGCGAGCAGCTCAGGAAGCGGTTTTTTGCCGGGGATGCAGACAGGGTTGGACAAAAGACTCTCCTCTTTAATGGAAGATGATGCTGAACACTCCGAGTGTAACAAGAATAAGGATTACCGAAATGGCGATAAAGCCTCCCATGATCAGGATGATTGAGCGTTGCCGGGGCCACGCAAATGCCCATGCAACGGGGGGACAGACATAGAGGCCCAGGGTGATAACGCAGGGAATGAGCCCGTAGATGCCGTATGTTGAAATGAGCGTGGACTGTTTTACTTTTTCTTCCGATCGTGCAAGAAACTGTGCTACCCGTTCGGAATGCTGACCGATCGTATCGAAGATATCGAACATGCACAGGGTGATTCCCAGCGCCATGCTGCTCAGTACCAGAAGGACAAACGCAGGATGCAGGCCAAGAGCGATACCGATGGGAGCAGCCCCGTATTCGATGAGGAGCATGCTCGGGATAAGGGCGACCGTTGCCATGACCGATTGGGAGAAGAGAACAGCAGCTGCAACGGGAACAATAATGACAAGTCCCACGCATTTCGCTATCGCGATGATAAACAGGCGGATATAGGGGGGAATCGCGTCGCTCTCCATGACCGTGACAGATCTATTGCCTTAAAAAGGGATAAACAGGTATCTTTTGTCAGGTAACGAACAAACCGCTCACGTGACAACCGGTCGTCTCAATCCCGTTCAGGTTTTGGCGTATCTTTTTGTGAGCAGCCGGCCAACACCACGGTACATGAAGATCGTTGCAGCGCTTACGGATCCGCTCCAGGCATCCCGTGCACAGGAACAGGGAGCCGATATGATTGAACTCAGGTTTGACCTGATGAAGGGGGATCCGAAGAAGCTGGTTCAGCAGTGCAAAAAAACCTGTTCGCTGCCTATTATTGCAACCCTCCGCTCCGGACGGGAGGGGGGACAGTTTTTCGGTGACGGTAAGGAATGGGAGAAGAAGATCCGGCCGATCGTCTCCCTTGTCGAATACGTGGACGTGGAACAGCAGTTTGTAAAAAATGCGGTCTGCGTAAAGGACGCGGGAACAAAGATCATCGCTTCCCACCATGCGCCCATGATGATGCCGCTGCATGTATTGTTCGTCATGGAACGCGAACTCCGGGCGTACGGGGATATCGTGAAGATCATTGTCACGCCGGGAAATGCCGATGATGTCATCGAGCTGATCGCATTCACGCACGCGGTGAAACAACCGATCTGCTGCGGGGTGATGGGCTCTGCATTCCGGTATGCCCGGGCAGTGCTGCCGCTCTTTGGCTCTGAACTGGTGTACTGTCATATGGGTGAGACAACTGCCGAGGGACAGTACACGGTTGAGGAGTTTGTCCAGCTCAAAAAACTGCTGCTGGGATAATTTTTTTTAGTTTTTTTGCCGGTAGCCATTCGGGCAAAAGGATACTGCTGACAGAGAAAACAAGGCAGGATGCATTTCGTTGTCTCAGGTTTACCTTATGCATAAACTATAACCGTTCCGGTGAAAAAGAGCGTTACTACGACCAAGTCTGATGGTGAAATCAGAACGGAATAATTCGGTTTATGAAAGAGAGTAATCCAAAAAGCCCGGATAAAAGCGTGGTCCGCTGGGTCACTCCGGCATGGCTGGACGCACACCGGAACGATCCCGGGCTGGTCATTATCGACTGCCGGCAGAATACCCATGCCTACTTCACGGAGCATATCCCCGGTGCCATTCACCTCCATGAAGGATTGCTCCGCATGCACATCGGGGGGATACCCGTTCGCTGGATTCCCGCCGAAGTGGCGCAGGTACTGTTCCGTACGCTGGGGATCGGGGAGGACCGCCCGATTGTGGTGTATTCAGCATGCCGGCCGGCAAACGTGTCCACACCGGTAACCGGTGACGGGCTGGAAGCGCCATTCATTGCCTACTCGCTGGTCCGGTTCGGGTGCCGGCGGGTGATGATACTCAATGGCGGCCTAGAGCAGTGGAAAGCCGGGGGCTATCCGCCGGCACAGGATTTCGGGGAGTCTTTTCCCTCAGCATTTACGGTGGAGATGCCGCTCGACCTCTTCATCGGGTACGAAGAATGCGTTCGCATAAAAGATGACCCGGAGGTAATACTGGTAGACACGCGGCCGTCACCTTGGTATGAGGGGCAGGGACCATGGAGAAAACCGGGTCATATCCCCGGCGCAGTCAGTCTTCCGGCAACCCACCTCTTTGATGCCGATAATCCCTCACTCTTAAAACCGGAGAGAGAGATTCGCGCACTTCTCGCAGGGCTGGAGATTGCCCCGGAAAAAAGGATTATCTGCTCCTGCGGTACGGGAAGGACAGCCGCAGCAGTGTTTCTCATCCTGAAATGGTATCTGGGGTACCCGGATGTCGTGATGTACGAAGGCGGGTTCACCGAGTGGGTATCGCATTCGGAAAATACCACTGTGACCGGAACAATGCCCCGGTAATCCATTTCCCACGGTTTACCCGTATATTCTGAGGGACGGCATAGCATCCATGAGTTCGTGTTCCAGATCCCCCATCCAATCGATGTAATACGGGAAGACTGAAGCGCAAATCAGAAATAGTGAGAAAAATCAAGCATCTTGACATGAAACGTATCATCATCCCGATAGCTGCTCTTTTGCTCCTGCTGTGTGTGCTCTCTTCTGGCTGCACCACCATTTTCGGGACACCTGCTCCTGCAACAGCGGTACCTACGCCGGTACCCACAACGGTACCCGTGATTGCCACCCCGCCGCCAGCAACACCTTCGGCAGCCCCGACAACAGAACCCCTCCAGTTCCTGCCCACAGACCAGCAGGTCAATGTCCTGCTGACCAAAGATCGCCCGACGTCGGAAATTCATTTACAATACCAGGGCGGGCCGGGAGAGAGATTTATCAATAAGGTCCTGATGCGGGTGTACACCTCGGATACCGAGTACCAGGAATTTGTGATGAGCGACGGCAAAAAACCCCTGCCCGGCGATGAAATTGTGGTCCCGGGAACCCGGGGAAAGGACCGGTGTGAAGTATTTGTGGTCTCTGCCGGAATCCGCTATAAGGTATTGGACGAAGCCGCTGTCGGTGGCGGGTATTATTAAGAAAATCCTTTTTTAGAGGTAAAGTCCCTCTCATTTTGGCATTCAATCCTCCGATTGTAATGACAGTCCCCGCTTTTAAAAAATGCGATTCTTAATCGGCGTTGAATATCCTTACCGGACGATGATGGCAATTTAACTTGCTTCACGTCCGAATGTTAACAATTATTCGGTTTTTCGCTAGTTTTATGGGGATAAAAGTTGTTACTAAAAAATTGATTGTGATGTTTCCCCGCCTCAGGGCCTCTCTTTAGGCACGGCGGAGCAAGGATGTTTCATTTTTTAGCAGTCCGTAAAACCGCCGCGGGGGCGTCCCATCGGGGGCGGCGGCGTTCATCGTATTTTTGGTATAGGGGGGCATCTGTTCCCCATCTTTGTAATCTGCCCCACGTTACCCATTCAAAACAGCGATGAGCTAATCATTCTTTCATAAACAGTGACATAAGTCAGATGTAAAAAAGGTAGCAGTCCCGTTCCAAAAAAGGGGTTACCGGTATTTCATCTGTTCCAGCACGCAGTCCATGAGCACCAGCGCGAGCATGGCTTCTGCAACCGGCACGATGCGGGGAACAATACAGGGATCATGCCTGCCCCCGACCGTGATCTCAACCACATTACCGTGAATATCCCGGGTCTGCTGGACTTTTGCGATTGAAGGGGTGGGTTTCACGGCAATCCGGACGACAATGTCCTGCCCCGAAGAGATACCGCCAAGGATGCCCCCGGCATGATTGCTGGAAAAACCCTCAGCAGTCATCTGGTCATTGTTCTCGCTCCCAAATGTCCGTGCAGCGGCAAACCCATCGCCGATTTCAACACCTTTGACGGCGCCGATACCCATCATCGCACCGGCGATTAATGCATCGAGTTTCCCAAAGACCGGATCGCCAAGGCCGGCCGGGCAGCCGGTGGCAGTAACCTGCACGACTCCCCCCACCGAATCCCCGGCTGCCTTTGCGGCGAGGATCTCTTTTTCTATTTCAGCAGGACGGGTTCTGCCATGCACTTCACTGATGGTTCCGGTAATCATGATTCCCCGGGCAGCC